>NZ_DASTAT010000039.1 GCF_035712445.1 Oligoflexus sp.
ATGGATGACGATAGCGCCCAGAGGCAGGTGACGCTCCAGCAGGTCGTCGCGCTCGGCAACCAGTTTCTGCATTGGATACTGCTCCAGCCCACGCGCATGGAGGAGCCCGTGCTGATGGCCTACGCGAAGAAGTTTGGCATGGACGAAGCGCATGTGAATCAACTGGCTGATCAGTTGATGAAGCTCAAGGATTTGAAGGCAAGCTGATGGGAAAAGTTCTGTTGGTCGATGATGAAGATGATTTCCTTGAGTCCCTGCGGGCTTCGATGACCGCGGCCGGATTCGACGTGTTGACCGCGCCGAGCGCTTTCGAGGCCCTGCGCATCATTAAAAACATCAAGGAACCGATCGACTGCGTGCTCACCGACTACCGCATGCCCGAGATGCGTGGTGACGAGCTGGCTTTCGCGATCAAACACAATACCGGCATCCCTGTCGTGATCATGACGGGTGACAGTTCCGTATCGGCCGATGTTTTGTTCAAAGCAGGCATTTCCGGTGTGATCACCAAGCCCTTTGACGCTGAACATTTCATTGAATTTCTGAGGAACAACGATTTGCAAGTGGATGTCTCGAAACAAAGAAAATTTCTCAGGCAGAAACTGGATCAGACTTCGCAGCGCATCGAACTCTCGAACGGTCGTGACACAGTGGCCGGTGATATTTTGAACATGAGTAACGGCGGCATCGGCGTCTGTCTCGATGCGAGCATCGAACCCATGTCCACCGTCCAGTTCGTGCTGCAGATCGACGGTCAGGAAATTAAAGGCTACATGCACTGTCGCTGGCGGGCCATGCTCGGCGAACGGCTGAACGCCGGTTTTGAATTCGACTCCCTTACCAAAAAAGCTCTGGCCAGCAATTCCGCCTTCATCAAATGGGTTACCATCAACCAGGCGTCGTGACCTTCATTCCTCGAAGCGAATATGGATGCGCACGCTCCCATTCTCCGGCACGAAAACATGAGCCTCGTCACAGCTGAGGCTCGTATACTCCGCTCCTTCGGGATTGGGGCGGCAGCTTATGCTGGTTTCGGATGCAAGGCCATCAGGGTTGATGGAAAAGGATCCACGCAGTTCGCCCATTTCCATGCGTACGCTATTATACGGATCCATCTTTGCCGCACAGATTTTTGCCGCCAGTTTTTGCTTGGGCGTCACGGTATAAACCGAGCCCTGCAGCGCGGGTGTGTAGTCGCTGTACCAGGTGGCCTGAAACCAGCCTGTTCCCTGCAGCACATCCCATTGACGGCAGCCAATCACCGTGCGCGTGGCCACTTCGCGATAATTCCAGAGCACAGGCACCAGTTCGGACGTATTCGGAATGAATTCAAAGGTCGTGGCGGCCGCCGCGGGCGTGGACAGAAGAGCGGCCAGGCAGAGAGCTTGAAAAGAAGGGATGCGCATGGGTTTCTCCTGGTTGAAGATCGTGGAGTATATACTCCAAGCGCAGGATGACGGCAAGTTGCCGTTAGACATCCAGGATCCCTTCATCCTTCGCGACAAAAACAAAGAGGCCGAGGATCGCCCAAAAGCCAAGGGTTGCGGCACTTAAGAGCACGGCCGGTTCGAGCGAAAAGAGAGTCAAGATGCGGCCACCGCTGCCCCAAAGGTAAAGGCCAAGGAGCAGGGCCAGGGCCCAGCTGATCCCGATGACCCTTTGCCGATAACGCCGCGGCTGCGGCAGGGACAGCATCACCTTCTGACTGAAGCCGTCATCTGGAAGATAGACCGTTTCACTCTGAATGCGTTGGAAGATATCATCGTCTTGCATGAATGTTCTCCTCGGTCACGCCGGATAAGAGTCGGCGTAATTTTTCCTTGCCGCGAAGTATGTGCGACTTCACAGTTCCGAGCGGCATACCCAGCAGCTCGCTGATGTCTTCATGGGTCATCTCTTCACAGCCCATCAGATGCAGACAGGTTCGTTCGCCCGGAGAAAGATGCTGCATGGCCTTTTCCAGATCGAGCCTGAGACCCTCGGGCGGCGCCGGGGCTCCATGCTCATCCAACGATTCCAGAAAATCGAGGCGTCCATCACGACCTTTCATGCGCAGGGCCTTGCGAAAAGCTATGGTGAAGAGCCACGAACGAAAACTGCCGCCGCGCCAGCTGCTGAGTTTTTGATAGGCGATCAGCCAGGTTTCTTGGGCGCAATCATCTGCCAGAGAAGGATCGACCAGCAGGCGGCGCAGAAACACGCGGATCGCGGATTGATGCAAAAGAACGAGCTGACGAAAGGCGTGGCGATCGTCTTCCGTCAGAACCCGGCTGATCAGCTGCGTTTCATCGAGGCTCATCGTGCGAACCGGCTTTCTGTCTTTTCTGTGATTGCTTCCAGAGGAAAAGATAGCCGACGCCCAGCAGCGTGGGTACAAGGCCGATCGCCCAGGCCCGCCCGGCCTGTTGATCAGTAAGGGTGGCCAGCACAGTCATTCCCGAAAGTCCGAGCGCGATCAAAAGCACGGCCTTGCGCAGATCACTGTCAGGCGAGGGCTTGGATTTATTGTCCAAGGCGTCCAGAAAGGAAGCCGGCAGGGTCTGGCCGCTTTGAATCGCGGCGCGCACGGTGTCGAGCATGTCGCGCCTTTTGCGATACGAAAAATAGAGCATGAAAAACGAGACGATCGTCATGCTGCCGAAGACGATGCCGGGAATCAAAAACGATTCATTGAAAATAATCTGGGCTGTGCTTTTGGGGGTTGCGGCCTGGCGTTCCAGAATTTCCACGATCTGGTGCGGTTCCAATTTATTCAGCACCTCCGGCGGCAGAGGCGTGGTGCCGAGCAGCACGACATCCTTTGCGGCTTGGGTGTCGCCCGGAGCGGGCTCGGTGATCACGCCCTGGCGTTCTTCGATCGGCGCGGCCGACCCCGGTGTTCCCATGAAATAAAGGCTGAGGCCGAAGGTCATCAGGATCAGACGTAAGGTTCGGAAGGGACGTTTCATAAAGTTTGGCTCCCAGAGGGCAGGGTTCATGTTTCTGTTCGTTAAGAGCCAGCCCGCCCCGGACCTGGATGCAGCGCCTCAGGAATTTTTTTAGAGCCCTGATTTCATTGGTTAATCAAAGACCACGGTTTTGTTGCCATAGACCAGGACCCGGTGCTCCACATGCTGATAAACGGCCCGGGCCAGCACGATTTTTTCCAGATCCTTACCCTTGCGCACCAGGGCCTTGATATTGTCGCGATGACTGACGCGGCCCACATCCTGTTCGATGATGGGGCCTTCATCCAGATCCTGGGTCACATAATGCGCGGTGGCGCCGATGATTTTCACGCCGCGGCTGAAGGCCTGATGATAGGGACTGGCGCCGGGAAATGCCGGCAGAAACGAGTGATGAATATTGATGACCTGGGGAAAGGCTTTCAGAAAATCCGGGCTGAGCACCTGCATGTACTTGGCCAGCACCACGAGTTCGATCTGGTGCTGCTTCAAAAGTTCGAGGGCTTTTTTTTCCTGCTCGGCTTTGTTGGTCCCCGTGATCGGCAGATGGACGAAGGGCACGTGGAACTGTTCGGCGATCGCGCCCAGGTCCGGATGATTGCTGACGATCAGACCGATATCGGCCCTGAGATCACCGCTGCGCTGCCGACCGAGCAGATCGAGTAAACAATGATCCTGCTTGCTGACCCAGATGGAAAGCTTCGGACGCTGATCGGTGAAATGCAGCGACCAGGTCAGCCCCAATTTTTTCGCTGTGCTGGAGAATTCGGTCGCGATGCGTTCCCGTGGCAAACGAAAACCATCGAGTTCCCATTCCAGGCGGGTGCAGAAAATATCCGCTTCAGGATCGCGATGCTGATCGGCATCGGTGATGTTGCCGTTATTTTCATAAATGAATTGGGAAAGCCCGGCCACCACACCCCTTTGATCCCGACAACTGGCCAGCAGTATCGCCCGCACCGATTCCATCGTTATTCCCCCTGCATGAGACTGCCCTTCAGTTTGCCAGAACCCCTGGCGCTTTTCAAATGTCATCGCCCGGGCGGGTTCCACGGACCTGCGCTGCAGGAAGGTTTGTGAAGGCCGCTGGACTTCTTCCCTTTTTTGGAAATCCCCTTTTCGCGGCCCCGTCGATCACGTGTCCGACGTACTCCAGCCATAAGCTTTCCCGAGGTGGCGCGGAAGCAGAAAGCTTTGGCTGGATGTCAGAGGACCTGGCTATCTCCCATCATCGGAGATTTTTTGATTTTTCTTCTTGCCAGATGTCATCGACATCCATACATTTGTTCGGTTGGAGGATGTGTTGGCGAGATCCAGGACGAAAACCTTTGTGTTCGAGACGGAGATTCTTTCATCTCCAGATGACTTCCACTCGCTGCGGCAAGCGGAGGAACATGGGCGGAAGCTCTATAATGCCGTGCTGGGAAAATTGCTCAGCAGTCTTTCACAGATGAAACAGAGCCGAAAATACAAGGACACGTTGCTTCTATCGAAAACGGATTCGCGGAGGAAGGCGGACTTTGCTCAACTTCGTCTTGACCATGGTTTGAGTGAGTTCGCCGCAATCTCGCTGGCTTCCCAATTGCGAAGTGGCAGCGTGGACTTTGATATTTATATTCCCTCCAAGGTTGCTCAGGAAATAGGGAAGCGGGCCTTCCGGGCCGTGGAACGAAAAATGTTTGGCAAGGCCAAACGATGCCGCTTCAAAAGAAAGGGCTCTGATTTTTCTCTGAAGGGTTCATCGAACAAGGAAAGTCCCCAGATCAAAGTTGCAGGTGAGACAGCCTGTCTGATCTTTAGGAAGAAACACTACCGGCTCAGTATTGATCAGGAAAATCCTTATCACCGTCATGCCCTGGATCATAGAATCAAGAGCAGCCAGATCTTTAAAAGAAGTATTGGCGGAAGACCGCGCTGGTTTGTTCAGATCTGTCTGGAAGGCGAAGCCTTCCGTGATACGGAAAAAGAAAGACGGCATAAGGCTCGTCTGGAATCCCGCTTTGGAAAGGATTTTTCGGGACACAATGTATCCGTCGATTTTGGGCCGCAAAGGATAGCCGTTTCCAACGAGGTCATCTCCTTCGAGGATCGCATCATGCCGGTCAGCCTTAAAGGATTGATGACGGAATGCAAAGCCCTGCAGCGGAAGATGTCCCGTTCTTTGCGTATGAATAACAGGGCTGCTTTCAAGTCAGGAACCCTGAGGAAAGGCACGCGTCTTAACAAGACGAAGAACTATCAGAAGCTGGCGCTTAAGAAGAAAGATAGAGACCGCCGGATGGCGTGTCATAGAAAAAGCGTGCTCGGCCATCGCGCCTATGAAATCACGCAGCTTGGGCAGGTGGTCAAGCTTGAACATATCAGTTACAAGGCCCTGCAAAAGCGTTACGGAAAATCCGTTGGAGAATCCGCCCCGGCCAGCCTGAAGGCATCACTTTTCCGAACAGCTGAAAAGCTCGGAGGTCGTGGGGAATTGATCAACACTTTTCAGACGCGTTTGTCTCAGACCTGCCTTTGTGGTGAAGTGAGGAAGAAAGCCCTGAGTGAACGCACGCATTCGTGCGGGACCTGCGGACTGGTCGTAAGTCGCGACACACTTTCCGCCTTTCTTGGCTGCTTTACCGAAAACAGGGCTGTGAAAAAAAGCCGCAAGGAAATCATAAACTCCTCACTGGATCTGGCAGCTGCCAGGTTGGCTGCGAAAGGACATCAAACCTTGTCCTCTTCCGGCAGCTTTTCAGTGGGAACGTCCTCAGAGAATCTCAAAGGTGACCGCATGAGCGGGAACCGGGAAGTGACGTCTTCCCTGGAGGGATCGGGAAAAAGGCCGAGTAAGCCTCAGCAAGAGCCCTGGTGCCCAATGGGCCAGTGAAGCGCTGAACGCGGGAAGGCCAGGAATTTTCATCCATAGTCAAAGACTTGGATGGAAAGGTTTAATGTGGTATTTGATTCCCCAGTCTTTCTCTCCGAACGAGGTCTTGGAAAAAAAAGGAGCGCCAAGAATGTCCGATACGATTCAGGTGCGTATCACCGACAAACCCATAGATACGGCGGCCCTGCTGCGTGGCCACGGCGCTTCCCATCACGGCGCTCAGGTCAGCTTTTTCGGAGTTGTACGGGACATCAATCTGGGCCGCACAGTGACTGGAATTGAATACGACGCCTTTGTTCCCCTGGCCGAGCAAACCTTTCGTGAATTCTGTACGGAAGCCCAGGCCACCTGGGGCCAGGATATGCACGTCACGATAGTTCATCGAACCGGCAGTCTGGGCATTGGTGATATCAGCGTCGCGCTTTTGGTGTCGACGCGGCATCGGGCCGAGGCTTACGAAATATCGCGCTACATCATCGAAGAGCTCAAGCACAGGTCGCCGATCTGGAAGAAGGAACATTATAGCGACGGCTCCAGCGACTGGGTTCAGGGCCACGCGCTTTGCCAGCACGATCATCGCCACATCACGGGCTGGCGTGAAGCGCAGTCAGGTCACACCTTGGAGCAGGGGCACGCGCATCATCATCCACCCCAGGGAACGGGAGAATCCGTATGAACATTCGTTTGGGCGATGGCAACATCCGACTGCGTTTGAACGGTGGGGAAGCGGAAACGCTGCTGCAGGTGAACCAACTAACCATAACCATTTCCTGGGTGACGGGTGCGGCCCTTCGTGTCAGCATGATTTTGAGCGCCGATGCCGCAAGGCCTCGGGTGCGCGGGGACGGTCTGGACCTGCTCGTGGTGGTGCCGCGCACGGATTTCATCGAGCTGTTGGAACAGTATGGTCGCCGCGATGCAGCCATCACCTGGACCGAATTCAGTGCCCAGGGTCAGGATGTGGAATGGTCGATCGATATAGACGCCTTCCGCAATCGCAACAAATCCGATCGTCATCAGCAGCCTGTGGAAACACAGGACTGGATATAAAAAGGGAACGTTCATGCTGCAGGATACCCACGGACGCAAGTTTCCGTATCTGCGCCTCTCGGTGACGGATGCTTGTAATTTTCGCTGTGGGTATTGCCTGCCGAACGGCTATCAAAAGCCCGCGGGCTGCGCGCCCTTTTTAAATCAGAATGAAATCAGACAGCTCGTCACCGCCTTTGCCAACCTTGGTTGTCAGAAGGTGCGGCTGACCGGTGGCGAGCCGACTCTCAGACGCGATATCGTCGATATCACCCGCATGATTTCTGAAACTCCTGGCATTCAAACCGTGGCGCTTTCCACCAATGGCTACCGATTGGAACACCTGGCGACCTCGCTCTATGAAGCCGGATTGAAGTCTCTCAACATCAGCGTGGATTCGCTGGATCCCCAGCGTTTTGCTGATTTTACCGGACAGGACATGCTGCCTCGCGTTCTGGATGGTATTGATCGCGCTTTGGAACTGCCCTTCAAATCGGTGAAGGTGAATTCCGTTCTGATGCGTGGCACCTGGGAAGAGGAACTCGATCGTTTCTCCGAGTGGATCCGCCTGCGGCCGGTCACGGTCAGGTGGATCGAGCTGATGCCGACCGGCGGCAATGCCCGCTTTTTCCAGGATCATTTCATCAGCAGCCAGAAGCTCCGCGATCGACTTTTGGATCGCGGTTGGATGCCGATTCCTCGGGATGAGGACGGTGGACCGGCCCAGGAATTTCTGCATCCCGAATATCTCGGGCGTCTTGGTGTGATCGCGCCTTACGCTCGCAATTTCTGTCAGTCCTGCAACCGTTTGCGCGTAACGAGTCGCGGCGGCCTGCGCCTTTGCCTCTTCGGTGATGGCGAGCAGGATCTTCGGCCTTTGATGCAGGAAAGCGCGCAGCTGACGGAACTGACCCAGACCATCGAACGGGCGCTTTTGGGCAAGGCCATTTCCCACGCCCTCGAAACCGGCAGCTTCGGCAACAATCAAACGTTCTCGGCCATGGGCGGTTGAACGTCCGCCAGCTTCACGATATCCAGCAGGGTCTTCTTCACATCCCAGATATAGCCGCTGCCATAAAGGTTGGCGTGATTCAGTTTATGATAAAAGTTATAAACGAGTCGCCTTGCGGGATAACCGGGCGCGAGCGGCCAGAGTTCCTTATAACGCTGATAAAAACTGCGGGCGAAACCTCCGAAGAGTTCGGTCATGGCCAGATCGGTTTCGCGATGGCCCAGGTAAACGGCCGGGTCTATAAGAATCGGCGTCTGCTGCCACCCGCAAAGGACATTGCCGGACCAAAGATCACCGTGCAGCAGGGAAGGCGGCTCGTGAACATCGGCGAGGATCCGCTTCACATGATACTCAAGGACCGCGAGCCACTTTTCTTCCGCGGCCGTCCAAATTTCCCGCGCGCGCAGCCCATCAAGCTGCGGCAGTATCCTTTGCTCCCAGAAAAATTCCGCCCATGAGTTCTGCGCACCCTTATTATACTGAGGGCTCCGGCCGATAAAATTATTCCGCGGCCAGCCCCAGGGGCCGGTCGTCCGATGCAGTCGCACCAATCCTTCCGCCAGTAAGGTCCAGAAAGCATCACCGGCCGCCTCGCGTTCGATCGCTTCCATGACGAGCCAATGCCGCGAACGAAAAATAATCTCAGGTACCCGCAGTGCGTCCGCATTCCGCAAGGCCATGAGGCCATCGGCTTCCGCCTCCAAAAGGCCTGTGCCTTCGCGGTCCTCTTTGACAAAGACTTTGCGTCCATCCGCCATGATTCCGAAATACGCCGGGGTCTGACTGGCCCCATCGGCCTTCTTGAGTTTTTGCAGCTGGCTGATATCAAAATCCGGGATTTTTCCCAACATTACCCCCTACAATGGAATGAGGACGCATAGCCCGACCGCCCGCGAGGAAACGCTTGGCTTTTGGGGATAGCTGTGGTCAATATGCAGATCCTTTTTCTGGGGGACAATAGATGAAAACATGGCTGGCCATCGACTTCGGAACTTCCAACTCTCTTGTGGCCGCTGCTACTGCGAAGGGACGTACCGAGCCCCTGCCGATTGATCCCAGTCATGACGATCCTACGATACTTCGCAGTGTGCTCTATTCTCCGGCCCGTCAGGAATGGGATTTCGGTGAAGACGCCATCAGCAAATACTACGATTTCGGCGCGGAAGGCCGTATTTTTCGGTCTTTGAAAAAATTCCTGCCCGATCCGGTTTTTTCCGGCACGCAGGTGCATGGCATCTTTCATTCGCTGGAAGATCTTCTGGGACGCCTGATGCGCACGATCCGCACGCGCGCGGAAAAGCATTTGAATCAATCTCTGGAATCGGTCGTGCTCGGCCATCCGGCGCTTTTTTCCCCGCAGCCTGAACTGCATCAGCAGGCTCTGAATCGCTTGGAGAAAGCCGCGCAGCTGGCCGGTTTCAAAGAAGTCGCCTTCTGTCCTGAGCCCGTGGCGGCCGCGCATCATTTCGCCAGCCAGCTCGATCGCGCGCGTACGGTTCTGATCGCGGACTTCGGCGGTGGAACGAGCGACTTCACGATCGTCCGCATGCGGCCGGAAGGCTTTGCGCCTGAGGACGTCCTGGCCCTGGGTGGTCTGTCGATCGCCGGGGATGCGTTTGATGGCAGCATCATGGAGAACGTGGTCGCGCCTTATTTCGGTTCGAAAATCGAATATCGCATGCCCTTCAGTTCCAATGTGCTGAGCCTGCCGAAAGCCTTGGTGCGGAAGATGTGTTCGCCTGCCGACCTGCTGTTGCTCGGTCGCCAGGATTACCTGGAGTTTTTCAGAAAGCTCGATGATTGGAGCGTCGGACAGGACGATGGTCTGATCCTGGATCGCCTGCGGATTCTGGTCGAGGAACGTCAGGGCTATCACCTTTTCCAATGTATCGAAGAGGGAAAAAAAGCCCTTTCCGCCATGGAAGTCGGTCCCATCAACTACGAATATCCCGGCATTGATCTGCATCTGGGACTGCCCCGCGATCAATTCCGACAGTTTTCAACACCGCTGGTGCAAAACATTCTGAAGAGCCTGGATCAGACCGTGGCGCAGGCCGGCCTTGCTTATGATGATATTGATATCGTCTGCTGCACGGGGGGTACGGCCCGCCTCGGCGCGATCTCCGAAGCGCTGGCGCAAAGGCTCGGGGCCGAGAAGCTGCAGCAGCACATGCCGTTCCATGCCGTCATCAACGGCCTTGCGGAACGTGCGGTGCAGATTGCGAAGGACGGCCGCTGATCAATCGCGCATGATGTCTTCGCAGTGTTTGCTGATGAACTCCAGGCTGCTCTGGCCCAGGAACTGCTGCTGATAGCGTTTCGCCAGAGCGCAGGCATCGGCGATGTGACCCTGATTCCACGCGCTCAACGCGGCCACGCGTTCGCTGGGATGAAAACCAGGATATTTCTCAAGACGCCGCATATTCAAAGCGGCCGCCTCCTGCCAGCGCCCCGCATCCATCAGCTCCTTGCTGTAACGCAGGCACACACGCCAGTGCTCGGGCATCAGTTTGCATGCGCGTTCCACGTCACGACTGGCCATGGTCGGGTGGGATGCGGCGTACTCTGCCCAGGCGAGTCGCGAGGCCTGCAGCATCAGAAGCAGGGCCACGATGCCCATTCCCATGCGGGCCCAGGGCAAAGGCAGAGCGCGCAGCCGAAGCGGTGGCAAAAGACTGCAGAGAAGACTTATGAGCAAAGCAAAGAAAATAATTCCAACCGGCATCATCAGCGGAAACTGAAAGATGGATTCGGTCAGAAGGATGAAGCCAAGATTCGCGGCCAGCACGGCTCTGTCCTCGGGATCACCAAAGCGATGCGCGGCGGCCAAAGCCTTGGCCAAAAGCCCCAGAAAACCCAGCACGAGCGCGGCACCCAGCGGCAGCCCCAGTTCGCTGCAGAGCCTCAGAAGCTCATTCTGCGGATTATCCACGACCCGCGATTCCGAACGGAAAGGGGAGGCGTCTTTCAGCACATAAGCGGAGGACGCCAGCTCGTAGCTGCCGCGACCAAAGCCCAGCCAGGGTCTGTCCTTGATCATATCCATCGTTCTTTGCCAAAGGAAAATGCGGCCGGACATGCTGCCGAACGTTTGATTCAGGATGGCCGCATCGGTGGCCTGGGTCGCGCTGTTGACGAAGTGCGGTTTACTGCCTTCGAATTGTTTCAAAACCGGACGCGCGATGAAAAAACTGAAGAGCGCCGTGGCGAGCACGATGGCGATCGCCTCCTTCCCCTGCAAACGCTGCGAGATGATCGCGAAAGCCAGCAGAAGGCAGACGCCGATCAACACCGAGCGACACACGATGAGAAGGGGATAGGCGAGCATGCAGCCGCAGGCGAGGATCAGAATCGCACGAGGCAGAAAATCTTTTTCGCGGGACAGAAGATAAAGACCAAGGGCGAGGCTGAAACCCAAATACTGGGCGATGACATTGATGTTGGTCAGGGTCTCCGGCCCGAGTCCACTCGATGGGAACCAGGGGAGCGACGCCCCAGCCAACTGCCCCAGCCCAAGGCCGGCGATGTTTACAGCCAAAAGGGTGTTGAGCCAGCCTAAAGTATAGAGGAAATTCTCCTCTTTTTTCAAAAGATGGAGGCTGAGGAAGCTGACGCAGATCAGGGTGATGTCACGACTGATTCCCATGGATGTGCTGCCCGCTCCGGACCTGAGAAGATCCAAAGCCACCTGCAGGATGCTCCAGCCGACGATGACGCCCAGCAGAACCGTAAGCTCACGCAGGCGCTCACGCAGCGTGCGATCGAAGATGATGGCCAGGCACGCCGCCCCTGTTAACGCCAAAAGTCCGATCAGTCGCGCGGGAATATAAGGGTCCTGAAGCCCAGGAAAGAAGCCGAGTGTGGAGCTTAACAAAAGACCAAGAAATAGTCCGACCAACATGGTAACTCCCTGCTCTCGAATCTCACACGCATCCTCTTCTCAAGATACAGGAAAATCCGAGTGTAAGGAAATAAACAATGCCCCAGCCACCACCAAAGCGAAGGACGACCGCAGCCGGCCTACGCGCGTGCTTCTTATCTTAAAGTAAGAGCTTTTTTTGCCCGGTAAATCGCTATTTTTACCCATAATATCGGCTGGATGCGTCGTTTTATAGACGTGGCGTTGCATCCTGTCAAGTCCATCGCGCTCAAGGCCTCGGTCGCACAGAATTTGTGCCGATGAACAGGGCTGGAGTGTTACATGAATTTGTGGGTTCTATTCCTGATGCTTCTCGCTGTCCCCGGCCCAGCCCTGGCCGAGGACGCGGTGAATTTTGTCATTGAAGGCGAGTCCTTTTCCGCCCGCCAGCAGTTTGTGTACAATGCCGGGATTCATGACGCGGAACTCACGGAAGAGGAAATGCTCCGCATCTTTCATGAGAAACGCTACGAGTTTTCCACGCAGTATGAGATGCAGTACCGGAAATACTCGTACTGGGTCCTGACTGTCGAAAATCGTAATCCGGTGCCGACGCGCGCCTTCATGCGCTTTCCGCTGCTCATGCCCATGACCAAGGCCTGGCTTTACACAGAAGGCAGCTTAAAGCCCTTCAGCCGTTATCCGGTCGTCTTCGATATGCTGTATACCGAACTTCCGCCCGGCCGTTCGATGATCCTTGGCATGCGGCTGAGCGGTGGGGATGTGCGGGGCCGCGCCACGACCATCACCATGCATGATTTTGAACACAGCGCCTGGATGGTCACGACCGAACAGCACCTCATGGGTGGGCTCGTCGGTGCGGTGGCGATCATGGTGCTCTATAATTTCGGGATGTATCTCTTTTTCCGCCGCATCTACTTTCTCTATTACACCATCTATAGCGCTGCGGCCATGTACTGCATCGCGATTTTTTCCGGCTACCTGCCGTGGGATCTGCCGCGTCTGGGCGTGGGGCTGGCTGTGTCCGGTCTGGGTCTTTTGCTCTTCAGCAATAGCGCTCTTTCGCTGCGCAGCACCAAACCGCGGCTTTATAAAATATCACTGGCTTTGATCGCCTACTGTGGGATTTTTGCGACGACCATGCTGCTTTACCCGGCGTGGACCATGATCGCCATCAGCATGCCGCTCGTCCTTCTTTTCTGTGTGTATACATCCGTGAATCGGGCCCTCGATGGTTTCCGCCCGGCGGTTTATCTCGTCATCGGCTGGGTGGGGCTGATGATCTCGGCGCTGCTCGCGGTGCTGAACGTCACCTTCTTTGGAACGCAGGTCTTCGCCAATCTCGCGCCTTATGGTTTTGCCCTGGAAATCTGCTTTTTCTCCTTCGCCATCGGTCAGAAGGTGCGCCTCTCCGAGCAGAGGGCTCTGCGGGAAAGTGAACATGCCTTCAATCAGCTGAAAAAGGTGTTCTACCCGCATCAGATCGAACAGATCAAAAGCGGGACCGAGCTCGAGAAGACCATGCCCACCGGCAGGGGCCAGGCGGCGGTAATCAGCTTTGATATCATTGAAAGTTCGAAGATCCAGCAACCGAAGGCCAAGGCCTTCATTGAGAATTCCATCAAAAGCTGCGTCTCGATCATCAACGAAAACTATGATCCTGAACGTCTGCGGGCCAACGGCTACCGCATCAAGGAAGTGGGCGACGGGTTCCTTTGCTCGGTGGGTTATCCCTTCCAGCTGCCTGACGGCGTGGTGGCCGCCGCCTGCGCGGTGGAACTGAGCCTTCGCTTCATCCACATCTTTCAAAATCAGGTCAATCAGATGCTCGACCATGCGCCGGTCTATTGTTCAATCGGGATCGCCATGGATTCGCTGGAAGGATATTTTCCCAAGGTCGGAACGATTGAATACGATGTATACGGGCGCGCCGTGATCCTGGCCACCCGCTATGAATCGTTCCGGCGTCAGCTCTTCCCTCAGGGCGTCCCCGGGCATATTTTGACTTTGCATGAAAAAGTTTATGAACAGCTCCCGCCCGAGCTTCAGGCCAAATTCCAGGAAGTCGATCTGCATCGCACGCATATGGTCGTGCGGGATGATCTGGCTGCAGCGAAGACTTATTACTGGCTCATGCAGCCCGAGGACATCATCGAATCCGATCGGGCGGCGAGTTGAATCAAGGAGCGTTCATGATCCGATGGCTGATTCTCATCAGCTGGGTTTTTTCTCTTCAGATGGTTCAGGCCGCTGAGGAAGAACCGACCTTTGTCATCGACGCGGATCGTTTCTCGGTGGGCCAGGCCCACGATTACCGCATCGGCAATTTCGAGCAGGAGCTGACCGAAACTGAACTGCTCGATATCCTGAGGGAACGCCGCTACGAGAAGACCCATATTTTTGAAGTGAAGTATAATCAGAACCTCTATTTTTCCTATGTCGTCCATAACGTGAGCGGACGCGCGCAGACCGTTTACGTCCGCTTCCCGCTCTGGTTCATGAAATCCAACCTCTGGCTCCTGAAAGACGGTCGCCTCGTTGCCCTGAAGCGCTACCCGCGCTGGGGCGACACTTTCTATATAGATCTGCCGCCCGGCGTGCATCGCATGGTCGGGATGCGGCACTCCGCTTCGACCCAGACGGGTCAGGCCAAGGGCGTGCGGATGCTTGATTTTCAAACGCTCGAAGAGGAATGGCGGGGCATCGAGATGCTGCTGGCGATCGTCTATGGTGCGGTCGGGACCATGATCTTCTATAACTTCGGCATGTACCTCGTCCACCGTCGTATCTTTTTCGTCTTTTACATGCTCTATAGCGGAGCCGCGCTCTACGTCCTCCTCATCATCAACGGGTATATTCCCTATCATATGCCTCATCTCAGCCTCGCTGGTTTTCTCGGCTGCGTCGCGCTCATTCTTTTCTGCAACAGCTCGCTCAACATTCGGCACAGATTCCCCAGGGTCCAGCGCGCCTCGCTGGTCTGTGGCCTGATCTGCCTGCTTTTATCCGCGTTCTCGATGGTCACCGGACATTGGCTTGGTTTTTCGCTGAGCATGCCTGTGGTGATGGCTTACTGTCTTCTGGCCTCGGTCGTCAGTTTAAGGTCGGGCTATAAACCGGCTCTTTATTTTGTGATAGGCTGGGGCGTGTTCCTCGTCTGCTGCAGCGTCGTCGTCATGAATATCGCCTTCTGGGGCTTCACGATCCTGGGCTACCTCGTCATCCTCGGCTTCGCGGCGGAGGTGAGCCTTTTCTCGTTCGCCATTGGTCAGAAGGTGCGGCTGGCCGAAGAGGAAGCGCTGCGGGCCAACGATCATGCGTTCAGTCAGCTGAAGAAAGTTTTCTATCCGCATCAGATCCATATGATGAAAGAAGGTCTTGCGTTGGAAGAGACCATGCCCACGAGTGAGCGCGATGCCTGTGCGATCTGTTTCGATATCGTCCGCAGTTCGTTGATTGAAAGTCATAGTGGCCGCAGCTTTATCGAGGATTCTCTGAAGGCCTGCGAATCGGCCCTGACCGAGCATTACGACGGTGAGTCCATGGTCGCGACTGGCTATCGGGTCAAGGAAATGGGTGATGGTTTTCTTTGCACCGTCGGTTATCCCTTCCGCACCGTGAATGGACAGGATACGGCCATGGGAGCGATGGAGTTGGCGCTCAATTTTGTGAAGATCTTTCAAAAGCAGGTAGACGAACTGGCGCCTGGCCAGCTGATTTTTTGTTCAGTCGGCCTGGCCTTCGGCAATATTCAGGGGCACTTTCCCAAAGTCGGCGTGGTGGAGTATGAGGTCGGCGGAAGGGCCGTGGATCTTGCGCAACGCTATGAATCCTTTCGCAAGCTGCACTTCCCCGACGGGCCGCCTGCTCATGTGATCACGGTGCATGCGGCGCTCTATCAGCAGCTGCCGTCCCATCTGCAGAAAAACTTCATTTCTGTCGATTTGCGCGCAGCGTCGGTGGTCATGCGTGATGATCCCGCGGCCACTCACGTTTATTACTGTCTCCTCTCGCCCGACGCTGTCCGCGATTCCCATCAGATTTCTGCCTGACCTTATCCCATATTCCCAAAAAGAATATGATTATCGAAATAATTTCGACGACTCGAGCCAGCTTTTCAGGTTAGGGTGCAACGGATGGTTTGACAGGCATTTCAAAATAGGGCACTCTGAAAATCCACAAAAATAGGTCAAGACGATGATGGATAAATCACCCTCCTGTGTTGGATTGTTTGGTTGTTGAGGCGATCCGCTGGATGCGATCCGCACGCAGTTTTTTTTCAAACACTTATCTTGATCTTTATTTAGAGTTGCCGACCGGCGTGGATACTGGAGGCAAATTTTCATCCTGAGAGGAATTGCAAGATGCAGCCATCAGAGCTTTCTATTGTGGGAATCGGACATGGACAACTCGATCAGCTGACGTTGACCGGGCTCGCCCTGATTCGTGATGCCGACATCATCATTCATGATGGTGAGGATGAAACCGGAATTGAAGCCGCATGGTTTTCTCATAAGCGTTGTCTCGTTCACACGCCCCAGTACGATGGCGCGGCGATGGAACCGGAATGCCGCCGCATCGCCGAATGGATCCGCAGCGGGATGAAAGTGGTGCGCCTCAGCCACGAGCAGGTCGATCATAAGAAACGTTTGGATCGTGAACTTTATTTTCTGCGGCGCTTCGGTGTGAAGATTCGCTTCGTCCCGAGCCTGCAGTCGCTGCACGATGAAGCCTGGAACCTGGGCCTGCCCTGGTTATCCGAAGCCCATCGCGGCAACTTCCGCATCATTCCCTCGACCCAGGTGCGCGGTGATCGCAATTTCTGGCGTTACCTCGCTGATGAGGCTCAGACGCTCGCGGTCGATGTGGGTCGTGGAAAAATCGAAAACTTCATCGAACGCCTTCTTCTCGCCGGCGCCGATCCCGATCGGCCGGTGGCTTTGGTCGCGCATCATCCCACGCAAAGCCCTGTCTGCTGGCTGACGACTCTTGAGGAAGTGGACGAGCTTTTACCGCAGTGGAAGCCGAACGCGGCGACTATTGTCTATATCGGGACCTGGCCCCACGCGATTCGGGACACGGAATCGAATCAGAGTTTCTGGGGATCTTTGGAGGCGGCGGCGGAGGTTTGGCTTCGTGCCCAGCGAGCATGAAGACAGGCCTGGTGGAAAGCGGGGAATTTTCCCCGCTTCTGATTTCAAGCTTTGATCGCCTGGTAGCGAACGACGCCACCCACGATTTTACGGGCGATGTTTTCCCGCTTGGGACGACGAACCTGGATGTGCACGATCCCGCGATCGTAGCTCATGATCACCTTATCAAAAGGCACCTGCATCTCGTCGAGAGTCTCGGCGATCCTCTTCAGCGACGCGCCTTTGCACATGATATCCACAGCGGCCTTGTCATCTTCCGCCATATGCCAGCTTTCGGGTGAACCGTACATCGCAGCGTTCAGTTCGCGGCTGCGGAAGCCGGACACGATCGTGATGTGCTTGCCGAGTTTTTCCTTCAAAGGATCCAGCACCATCGTGCAGAGATACTTGAGGTTCTCGATCTGCTTCTCACTCGGGGTGTTGGTGATGCCCTTCTTTCTTGCCAGCTCGGACCAGGTGAGCTGCTCAAGGGTGAAGTAGCGCGACAGCATGGGTTCCTCTTCAAACTCGCCTGCAAGCGGCAGAACCTCGACCATCGTTTCCACGAACTCTGTGTTTCTCGTCGCCATAGTAGGGCCTTTCCTTTCAAACCATGTCTGGCAAGCAGCGACAGGCTGCCTACACTTGAATCGTAACATCGGCCCTTATGACGTGCAATGGTGGCGCTTTGCCTGCCTCTGGGTAAAGTTTTCCGCCTGCATGTCTTCCCGAGGCCTTGCTGATTGCACACCCGGCGATTTTTGCCGACAATAAGACTCCTTCAAGACAGAACGTGGAAATCGTGTTAATGGTCTGTGTCCATCCAGGAGAGTTACATGGTTATGAAGAAAAAGTCTGGGCGCGCGTCGACAGCCGATCAACGTCAAACAGGGACCGGTCGCGCGTCTTCTCCCGATCAACGCCAATACCGATACTACGACTTGATCATGGCCGCCTTCGTCTGTGTGCTCCTGTGTTCGAATCTGATTGGCGTCAGCAAGGTCGTTACCGTTGCGGGTTTCACCTTCGGTGGTGGGAACCTCTTCTTCCCTTTGAGCTATCTCTTTGGTGACATCCTGACTGAAGTCTATGGGTATGCCCGCAGTCGCCGCGTGGTGTGGGCCGGGTTTGGTTCGATGATCTTCGCGTCGCTGATGTCCTGGATCGTGGTGACTTTGCCGGCGGCTGATGGTTATACAGGCCAAGCGGCCTTGGAACAGATCTTCGGTTCCACGCCCCGGATCGTGGCCGCTTCGATCTTTGCCTACTTCGTTGGCGAGCTTACCAACTCCTATATTCTGGCTAAACTGAAGGTTCGAACGGAGGGCCGCTTTCTGTGGATGCGGACCATCGGTTCCACACTCGGCGGCGAGGCCATCGACAGCCTTCTCTTTTATCCGCTCGCCTTCTACGGCACCTGGTCGAACGACTTGCTGGTGAAGGTGATGTTAGCCAACTACGTGATCAAGGTCGGCTGGGAAGCCCTGGCCACGCCTTTGACCTATCGCGTCGTGAATTATCTGAAGAAGAAAGAAAACGAAGATTACTTCGATCGTGACACCAATTTCACACCATTCAGTGTCAAGGTGTGACAGCTCCAGGGAGATGCTTATGGGTTTCAATTCCATTCTGATGATGCTGACCGTGACGCTGGCTTCGCCTTTGTCGGCGGCCACGGGTCCTGCATCGTTAAAAACCGAAGCGGAAAAAACCGACTGGAAGAGGACGGGGCGCTACAGCGAAGTCGAGCGCCTGTGTGAAGACTTCCCCAAAGTCTTTCCGAGGAAAGTGCTGTGCGAAAAGTTCGGCACCACACCGGAAGGGCGGCCGATGCTGTCTTTGGTGGCTGGCGATGCAAAAAAACGCGATCGTCCGGTCATCCTTTTCCAGGGCGGGATTCACGCCGGGGAAATAGATGGCAAGGACGCCGGCTTTGTCTTTTTAAGGGAAGTATTGGAAGGCAAGCGCCTGCCTGGCGTTTTGGATAAGGCCACGCTGGTTTTCGTGCCAGTTTTCAACGTGGATGGTCACGAGCGCTTTGGTAAAAACAATCGCCCGAACCAGATCGGGCCCGAAGAAATGGGCTGGCGCACGACCGCTCAGAACTTCAACCTGAACCGGGATTACCTGAAGGCCGATGCTCCCGAAATGCGGGCCATGCATGCGCTTTTGAATCGTTGGGATCCTTTGGTCTATGTGGATCTGCATGTCACAGACGGTGCTCAGTTCCAGCATGATATCGCGGTCATGGTCGAGCCTACGCTGGCCGGACCGGAAGCTTTGAAGAAGGCCGGACTCGCCTTGCGTGATCAGATCATGACGGATCTGACTCAGGCTGGAAACAAACCTCTCTGGTTCTATCCGAGTTTTGAAAAAGACGACGATCCCACGAGCGGCATTCGCGCAGCTCCCCAGCCTCCACGTTTTTCCAACGGCTACTGGGGTCTTCGCAATCGTTTGGGAATCCTTGTGGAAACCCACTCGTGGCGCGACTACGGTCACCGCTGCCGTTCCACTATCGCGGCTTTGGATTCCATCGTCAAAGCCAGCGCTGCAAACGGCCAGTCCTGGCGCGCCGCGGCCGATGCCGCCGATCGCGAGACGAGTCAGCTGGCCGGGAAGACAGCAACTCTGAGCTATAAAAATAGCGATAAGACCGAAACCTTTGACTTCCTCGGCTATAAATACGAAAGACGCGATTCCCCGGTATCGGGTCAGTTGATGACCGTTTACGATCCCACGCAGCCGGAAGTCTGGAAAATGCCCCTACGAAAAGAGGTGATCCCAGGCCTCCAGCTCGTCGCGCCGGCATCCGGCTATATCGTGCCCGCGTCTTACCGGGCCCTCGTGGAACCGCGTCTTGCTTCGCATAAACTCCAGTTCCAGGTCCTGAATCAAAGCCAGGACGTACCGGCCTCCGTTTATCGCATCATTGATGTGAAACTCGCCGGCAGCAGCTACGAATCCCACCAGAGAGCGGAATTCAAAGGTGAGTGGGGCCAGTCCCAGGAACGTATCGCAGCCGGTTCGCTCTGGGTTCCCATCGCGCAGCCGAATGCCATACTTCTGATGCAGCTGATGGAACCGGAAAGCTCAGATTCCCTCCTTGCCTGGGGTTATCTGAATGAAATTTTCGAACGCAAGGAATACATGGAACCCTATGTGGCGGAATCCGTCGCACAGGAGATGCTGAAAAATCCTGAGATCAAACAGGAGTTCGAAAAACGGCTCGAAGATCCCGCCTTCGCAAAAAGCCCGCAGGCCCGACTCGACTTTTTCTATCGCAAGCATCCTGCTTTTGATCAGCGTTTGAATCGGTACCCCATTCTGCGCCTTGAAAAAGGTCCGCAGATTTTGACAAGCAAAGTGAAATAAGAAGCTTTGATGACCCGTGCTCCGGCATGGGTCGCTTCTTTAGTCTGCGTCAATTTGCTAAGCCGCCTTCTATTGATCAAAATTAAACTCCGCAGCCCCGCGCGCGTTCCTTATATGCCTCACCACTTCGTTTAGATCCTGAATTAAGAATCCTTCCGTTGCATTTTACCGGCAAAGCTTGAAAAATAAGGCTTTTTCGGAGGGCAGGATTATCCATGGGCCAGGCGGGTCGCCGTGAAACTCGTCAGAATGCGAAGGCTTTCATGCCATGGAGACCCCTTGACCCCTCGGTTTCACGCTGGTAGAACCTTTTTGTTAATTAACTTAACAAAGTCAAGGAGGGGACCATGCGATTAGGGGCACACACCATGAGTCTTGCCGCGGGAATGCTTGCATTGTGCAGCACCGGACTTGTCATGGCGCAGGACGTCGTGAGAAACGCGGGGCAGGCATACGGCAGTTGCCGGGCACAGGGTCAGGACGCGACCATCGATGATATGGAAGATGGCGACGCGCGGATCAAAAACAGCGAAGGACGGCTGGGTGTCTGGTACACATTCAATCCTGGCACGAACTGCCAGCAAACGCCTGTGGTCAGCGGTGATACGCGTTTTGTTATGACGCCTGATGCCAGCCAGGGAAGCCGCTACGTGGCCGCGACTCAAGGCCGCGGCTGCGAAGCCAACGGCTGGGCCGGCGGTGGCCTTGGATTTCGTTTCGCAGCGGAAGATCCAGGTCTCGGTGATCCCGTGGATTGCAACGGCGGATATGATGCTTCCGCTTTCAAAGGTTTGACCTTCAGCCTGAAATCGCAGGGTCCTGTTCGTCTTCAGGTCTGCACCCTGGATGTGACGGATTTCAATTGCCACGGCTATGACATCACCGCGAAGGTGGATGGCTATCGCAGCATCACTGTTCCCTGGACCCAGCTTTTGCAGGAAGATTGGGGCCCGAACACCAAGCGCGTGCCCTTCAATCCCGCCCGCATCGTGAGCATTCAATTCAAAGCCACCACGCCCGAGTTCGCAGTGGCCGTGGATGATCTGAAATTCCTGCAGTCCAATCCCGGTGGTTCGACCGGCAATGGGCAGTGGTACGCGTACAAACCGCAGGATATCTACCGCGACCAGTTACGAACGGAATACGAAAACTGGAAGGCGAAGTACTTCGTCGACTGCGGTGATGGTTCGGCTGACATTCGTAAAAATGGTTCCGAGGCCGTGTCCGAGGGCACTGGATACGGCATGCTGATGGCGGTGAGCATGGACGATCGACTCACCTTCGATCGTCTTGCCACCGGTTTTCAAAAACGTCGCAATTCGCGTGGCATGATGAGCTGGCAGTTCTCGGTCTGCGGCGGCGTCTGGGGTGAGAACGCGGCGACCGATGGCGATCTCGATATCGCGATGGCCCTGGTCATGGCCGATCGCAAGTGGGGCGGCTACCGCTTTCTTGCGGAACCTTTGATCACCGCTCTGAAGCAGTTCGGCACTTCCGAATGCGATGGCCGTCTGGTTCTGCGTCCCGGTGATATGTGGGGCGGCTGCCGCGATGGTGTCGATCAACGGCTGAATCCTTCCTATTTCGCGCCGGCTTACTATCGCGTCTTTGCCAGCTATCTGCCGAATCAGGCCGATGTCTGGAACACCTTGGCCCGCGATAGCTATGTGCTGCTCGATCTTTACCAAAGGAACATGGGCGGTCTTCTGCCCGATTGGTCGTATTCCAATGGGGCGACGGCGGGGAACTATGGGTATGAAGCCTGTCGCGTGCCCTGGCGGATCGGAACTGATTTTGCATGGCATGGAAAACCGGAAGCGGCGAATGTGCTGAAAAATCTCTATGATTATGCAAATTCCCGCGGCGGTCCTGTGCAATCAGTGGATCAGAAGAATAGCTGCTTTATCGGCGGCCTTGCTTTGACGGCCACCGCTCGGGATCAAAACGCCGCCGACCAGTGGTATCGCGACTGGATCAGCAACATTCCGCAAGCGCCTGATCCTCAGGTCGGTGATAATCCCTACTATCAGGGAACACTGCGTGTGCTTTACCTGCTGCTGGCCGGCGGACTGCTGCAGCCTTAAAGGGAGCCTGGGCCATGACACAAGACTTTGAACAGCATCCTTCGGGCATCGTCATGGCCCATCTTAAGATCCCTCGCACGAGCGAGCGGAACGATTTCACTGCGATCCTGCATTCTGTGAGCCACCGTCCTGGCTCCGGTTTTTTGGATAAGTTTCCCTTTGAACTTTCGGGCGGACAGCGGCAACGCGAGGCTAACGCCTGCGCACCTGCTGTCCGTCCAGCTCTTCTCGTTGCCGATAAGGCCGGATCTTTCCCATCCAGGATGGATCCATGGGATGTCCGCTGCCTTTTTTCATTGAATCCTGAGTCACGAAAAGGATGATCATGCAAGAAAGAGCTTTACCGAAAAACTTTGTCTGGGGTGCCGCCAGCTCGTCTTTCCAAATCGAGGGAACGATTCCAGGAGACGGTCGTGGGCCAAGCATTTGGGACGACTTCTGCGCCCAGCCTGGCAAGATCCTGGATGGCAGCGATGGTGTGATCGCCTGTGATCACTTGCGACTCTGGCCACGCGATGTCGAGCTTCTGTCTGAACTTGGAGTGAAGGCCTATCGCTTTTCGATCGCATGGCCGCGCATTTTCCCTGACGGTCGTGGGGCTCCGAATCCCGCGGGCCTCGATTTCTACAAAAAACTGATCGATGGACTTTTGGACAAGGGCATTACCCCCTGGGTGACCCTTTATCACTGGGATCTGCCGTCGGCGCTGGAAAAAAAGGGCGGCTGGCGCAACCGCGACACCGCCCTGGCCTTTGCGGATTATGCGGCTTATTTCGTGGAGCAGCTGCGGGATCGCGTGAAGCATTGGATCACGCATAACGAACCCTGGTGCGTGGCCGTGCTCGGTCATCGCACGGGTGAACACGCTCCCGGTCTGAAAGATCCGCGCGCAGCATTGGAAGCGGCGCATCATGTTCTTCTTTCCCATGGGCTCGCCATGAAGCGCATCCGCGAACTGGCGCCCGATGCCGAGGCTGGCATCACCCTGAATTTGAATCCTGCGTATCCCGCGCATCCTGGAAAGCGCGAGGATGAAGAAGCGGCTCATGTTTACGACGGTGATTTCAACCGCTGGTATCTCGATCCTGTTTTTCGGGCGAGCTATCCGAAGGACATGATGCAGCACTATGAAAAGACGGGCGTGATCGGCGCCAAAGGCTGGGATTTCATTCACGCCGGCGACCTCGACACCATCGCGCAGCCGAACGATTTCCTCGGCATCAATTATTATTCACGCGCTGTGCTGGGGGATCGTGGTCTTGAAGAGGCCGCAGCTCGCAAGGATCCCAAGCGTTACACGGGCATGGGTTGGGAAGTGGCGCCCGAGGCGCTGCAGGATCTCTTCGTACGCCTTGCGAAGGAATATCCGGCCAAGGCTTACTACATCACGGAAAATGGTGCGGCTTACGATGATAAGCTGACAGCCGCCCGGCAGGTGGACGATCCGCACCGGCTGCGATATTACGCCCTGCACCTGAGCCAGGTGGCTCAGATTTGTGCACGTGGGATTCCCCTGAAGGGATATTTTGCCTGGTCCATACTCGACAATTTTGAGTGGGCCTATGGTTATGAAAAGCGTTTCGGCCTTGTTTACGTGGATTATGCGACCCAGGAAAGAATTCCCAAGTCGAGTTTCCATTGGCTGAAAGAAGTAATCGCCGCCAATAAAGTGTTTGATGTACTCTGAACACCGCTTCATCTAAGGGTGTCAAAGGGGAAATCATGAAAGTGTTTCAAGGTTTGGACGCATCGGATATTAGACTGTCGAACAACAATCTCTTGCTGCGCCTGCTCTGGCAGCATCAGGTGATTTCACGCGCGGATTTGGCCCGCATCACCGGCATGAGCCGGCCCAGCATCTCGGCTATCGTTGCTGAGCATCTGGATCTGGGGCTGATCAGTGAAATCGGGCACGGGGAATCCAGCGGCGGCCGCCGGCCCGTCCTTCTGCGATTCGAGGATGATGCGCATCTCATCGCGGGCTTGGATCTGGGCGCATCCCATATCAGCCTTATGCTGAGCAACCTCAGGGGGCAGGAGGTCGAGTGGCTTTCCGTCCCGGCGCAGACGCGGGAGTATCCTGAGCAGGCCATTCAGATCGCTATGGATCTTCTGAAGGAAGGAATCACCCTGGCCCGTCGTCGTGGACGGAAGGTGATCGGTCTTGGAATGGGCGTGCCCAGTCCGATCTATGCGAATGGGGACAGCCATTCGATGCATCCGGCCATTCATCCCAAGTGGGCGGGCTTTGGACTCAGTCGCATTCTGAAAGAGCACGTGTCGATTCCCATCTTCATGGAAAACGACGCCAACCTTGGTGCATTGGCCGAACTTTGGTGGACGGAACGTCAAAGCCGGAAGCATCTCGTCTATCTGAAGGTGGCTTCGGGTATCGGGGCCGGCATCATCATCGGCGGCAAGATTTTTGCCGGGGCCCATGGCCTCGCCGGTGAGTTGGGTCATACCTTTCTCAGGGAACGGCAGCCGGGTCACAGCCCGACGCAGGATAACCTGAACTCGATGATCGGCATCAACTATGTACTGTCCGAGCTGAAGGTCAAGGTCGGGCAGAAGCATCCGCGCATTCTGCATCGTGGTGAGCTTCTGAAGGAAGCCTATGAAACAGGGGACGCGCACACGCGGGAGCTGGTGAAGACGTTTATTCATCGACTGGCTCTGGCGATATCGAACGCCATGGTGAGTTTCGATCCGGAACTCGTAATCGTCGGCGGCGTTGTTCCCGACCTTGGCGAAGAACTCTTGAATATGCTGCGGGCGGAAATCCCGCGGCATCTGGTGTGGCCTGAGCTGCGGGGGATTCCTTTGGAATGCAGCCGCTTCGGTGAAAAACAAACAGCGCTCGGCGCGGCCACGCTGGTGCTTGAGAAAATGCTCGAAGATTTCGAACTCTTCTGCGAGGCGCGTGAGCAACGCGTTCGTCTGAAGGAATTCAGTTTAGGTTAGTGCGCTTTACTATTGCACATTAAGGGGGGAAGTCGCATGAGAAAGAGTATCAGCTTTGTGCTCCTGGCATCCATGCTGGGCTGTGTGAGCAGCGGGACGGATGAAACGGGCAGCGGTTCCAGGAAAAATCCTTTGGCCGGCAAACGCTTCTATGTGGACAAGCATAGCGTTGCGGCCCAGGAAGCGGCCAAGGTCGAGAAGAAAGATCCTGCGACCGCCAAAACCCTGCGTTTCCTTGCCGATCAACCGGCGGCCGTGTGGTTCGGCGGATGGAGCGGCCCGATACAAAAAGCTGTGGAAACCGCGGTGAAGGATGCCGACGCCAACAGCACGCAGCTCGTTGCGGTGGCTTACAATGTTCCATATCGCGACTGCGGTCAGCATTCTGCGGGTGGCGTGGAAGCCGGCGCTTACAAGACCTGGATTGATGATTTCGTCAAAGGCCTGGGTCAGCATGAAGCCGTGATCGTTCTGGAACCTGATGCCGTTCCCCTGATCACCTGCCTTACCGATGAGACCAGGAAAGAACGCTGGCAGCTGCTCCACTATGCGCTGGAAGCCTTTAAAACAAGGTCCAAGGCCATCGTTTACATGGATGTGGGTCACGGCAGCTGGATTCCTGCCGAGGTCATGAAAGATCGTTTGAATGCGATCGGGATCGACAAAGCCGATGGCTTTGCGATCAATACTTCGAATTATCAGTCGACCGCCGACAGCATCGCCTATGGGCGCAAGCTGCAGCGCGATTTTCCGGGCAAGGGCCTCGTCATCGATACCTCGCGCAATGGCAATGGGCCCACAGCGGACAATGCCTGGTGCAATCCACGCGGACGCGCGATCGGGCTTCGGCCTCAGGTCGTCATGGATCAACCCGGTGTGGACGCCTACCTTTGGACGAAAAAACCGGGCGAATCCGATGGCACCTGCAATGGCGGGCCGGCGGCCGGTCAGTTCTGGGTTGATGTCGCCAAGGAACTGGTCGAGAACGCGAAAGTCAATTCGAACTGAACGAAAGATGGGATGTCATGAACATATTGAAGGTGATCGCCGGGCTTTTGCTGCCCATGATCCTGGCCGCGCAGCGGCCCCTGTCGGGATTCTTGAATTTGGGTTCAACGACTTTGTCGGGAAATTATAGCATCGTTTTCAGGTCGCATGATCTTGATCGGGGGCATCGTTTGAAGTTGTCGATGACACCCGCTTTTTCTGATCGTGAAGCTGCACTGAGCGGCGATGATGGATCCTGTCGACGTGGGCAGGGTGCGGAATCGTGTTCAGCCTTGAGAGCGATGTTTCGAACCTGATGAAGTCCGAGAATCGGTATTCACGTCGATTCCCTAAAGTTCACTTCATAGGAGAAGACCCTTCAAGGGTGCTTCTCCTTTCTTATTTGGGGCAGTCCACGAGGGAAACGGAAAGAAACGCTTTCACCAGTCTGCCCTTGTGACGAAATTCCACCGGATACCACTGCTTGCCGTCGGTGCCAAGAGAAGGCTGCGGCGCGCCTGTCACGGTGATGGGAGCCGGATCGAGTATGGCCACGATCGGGCTGTTCCCATCCGGTTTCTGCCGGGTCCGGGAATTCGCGGTCTTCAGCTGACAGCTGCGGGGATAGCCGGTCGGAGCCGCATTTTCCAGGTCACCGATATCGGGATTGGCCAGGGTCGGAGTCATGACCATCGCCGGTGGCGGCGGCGTAGGTTCCGGAGTCGGCGCCGGCAATGGTTTGCGTTCGGTGGGAGCGGCTGCATAGAAGGACTCCAGAATCTTCCGCTGTTCATCCTTCGGCAGCATGGGACGCCGATAGAGAAGATTCTTGAAGACCTCGCCCTGCTCCAGAGTCAGACGCGACAGAGGCCGATCGAAGTTGATGCCATAAGCGCGGCCCTTGGCTTCCTGACAGTGACCGAAAGCCAGATCGTAATTGCCCTTGAGTTCAGGGTGGTCTTTGAATTCACCATCCACTGCCCCGGTGAAACACGCTCTTTGATCGGGTTTCAGCCAGCAGTAAAAGTGGGCCTGCAGGTCACTCCATTTTCCGCCCGCCGAGGTTTTCAGGCAGTTGGCAAGTTTCGGAGGATTGGGATCCCCACGCTGTTCCCTGAGAAGACGCAAGGCGTCCAGAATCTGCGCGGGACCATATTCAGAGCTGACCGTACTTCTGCTCTGAGCTTCGGCATGCGGTGAAACCAGCCAAAGAGAAAGCAATATAGCGGGAAGTCGCACGCCCAAAACCCCTTTAATCGTTCTTTGTATGCTTAGGATATATCACAGTTCGTGACAGCGGGCCAAGGCTTTGGTCTGATCGAAGCCCGCGATCTTGCCTGCTGCGTTCAAATCGGCAAGGAACTGGCTTGCATAGACGCAATGCATTTTGCTGCCGGGATGCACATATTCCCAATACTTATAACCGGAAGGATCGGTGCAGAAGGCCTTGACCCCATCAAAGCGCCCCATAAGGTTGCCGACGTAGCAGGGCGCATCCAAACGCTGAAAGCCATAGGCTTTGGGGTTCTCATTGGTCTTCTGATTGATTTCATGAGCCTGAAAGATGCTGACGTTGACCTCGGGCATCTCCTTCGGCAGGTCTTTGACCATCGCGCGCAGCGCCGCGTTATGCGCTGCGGTCACGGCATAAAGCGTGGCGTCGCTGGCTTTGGGAGGATCTTTCGGATTGCGGTTCAAGCCGCCGAGTTCGGGCATGGTGCCGATGACGAACTGACGAAAGCCGATGTCCTTCAGATCCTCGATGCTGTCCTGGATATCGGCGACGGCCTGTTTCACCTGCTTTTCCAGGGTTTCCGTCACAGGATTCTGATTGGCATCCTGGGCCTTCACCGCGTGCCTGATATAATTTTGCGGCCCGACCCAGATCACGACCAGCGTGTTCGCGACGTCCATCTTCTTGAGCTCGCTCTTGCTTTCACTGATCTGCTGCAGTACCGAGGGGATATCGGCCTCGCCCATGCTCCCGCCGTTTTTCGTCTCGGCAAGTCCGACCGCGAAATTATCGAGGCTCCAGCTCAGGCTCTGGCTCACGTAGTCCGTCCAGATCGGGCCGTTGGCGAAACGGGATTTGTAGAAAACGCGCGGCGGCAGCGCCGTGCCTTGAGTCAGCTTATTCAGGTTGCCCGGATCGGAAAGGGAATCACCGAAGACCAGAAGTTTGGTGATTTTGCCTTTGGCTGGATTTTGCACCTGTCCCGTCAGCCACTTCTCCTGATTGGGCTTGACGAGATCATTCACACTGGGCCCTTTATCCTCATTGGCCGCAGCCGCTTTTTCCTGACTGGACGTGGTCGGATCCGTTTTGCAGGCACCGAGGAGCAGAAGCAGACATGTTGCGTAACGAAGCACCGGGAACCTCCCTTATTTTCCATCGACTCAGTATAGACAAGTCCCGTTTCTTCCGAAAGGAAATCACCATCATGGAGCTCAACACGGTTGCTTTGGTCGCTTTTACAAAGAGAGGCGTTTAACCTTGTTTTAAGACAGGGCTGGCGGTGCTTTGCGCTCGCGTTCCTCTTGATCTTTATCGGGCCTTCTCCGCTGAAAGCCGCGATTGTTACGCAGCCCGAACCCGGCGTCTTCAAAATTGAGAGCATGGACTGGTATGCGGAGACGGTCCTTCTGGAAGGGAAGTGGCGCTTCTTTCCCCAGGAGCTTTTAAGTCCGGCGGACGCTCGCGCCCGGTTTGCCGAATCCCAGCCGATCAAAATACCAGGCGCTTGGAACAAAATCCAAACTCCAGCCGGTTCCCCCATGGGAGCCCATGGTTATGGCACCTACATCGCGCGTCTGGACGGTTTGCCCGGACAGGATGCGACGATGAGTCTGCGCCTTCAGTATGCGACCTCGAATTATCGCCTTTACTGGCTCCGCAGTCACGATACGGACGTGGATGTGCTCATGGAAGCCGGCCGGATCGGACGTTCCATTGATGAATCGCTGCCACAGTTTCTAGAGCAGCTGCGGCCCGTCGCGCCTTTGAGCAAGCCCGCACCCGCCTGGATCGTGGTGCAAGTCTCGAATTATCACTGGGTCGAAGGCGGCATGTTCTATGCGCCCGAGATCGGCTTATCCCGGGTGATGGAGCGCTCCTACAACGGTCGCTTTATTGGTTCACTGCTTTTATCAGGCATGTTCATCATGCTCATGCTTTACAACCTGAGCGTTTATTTGCGGCAGAGGGACGATACCTTCGCGCTCTGGCTGATGCTGGTGGCCGGGGTCGCCCTGCTTGCGACGTCGACTTTCTTCAGCCAGCTCTATTATTACGTGTTCACGCCGTCCGTCCGCGCGCATCAGCTCTTTCGCTATGGACAGAACTCCTTCGGCGTTCTGGTCCTGACCGTCTTCAACCAGCTTGTTTATCTGCAGTATCCGCGCCAGGCCAAACGCTGGATCGCCATCTTCATGTGGGCGATCGCGATCACGGCTCAGTTCGTTTATGCGCTCTCGCCGTTCACGATGCCTTTGACTGTGCTGCGCATCAATCAGGCCCTGGTCCTGAGCTTTCCTTTCCTGGTCACTTGGCAGGTCTTCCTCGCCTTTCGCGCCGGTGAAGAAAACTCGGGGCTTTCGCTGCTCGGTTTCGCCTGCTTTTTCGCTTCACTTTTGAATGATCTCCTCGTGGTCTTCCGTGTCGTGACGCTGCCGATGCTCAGCAACTGGGGACTCATGATCATGATCTTCATGCAGACCCAGCTTTTGGCCATCAAATACGCCCAGGCCTTTGATAACACGCGCGATCTGAGCCGTACCCTGGCCGAATGGAATCAAACCCTGGAGCATCGGGTGGCGCTGCAGACGCGCGAAATCCGATCGCTCCTTACCCATGTGAAGATTGGAATCTTTGGTCTTGTGGGCAGCGGCAAGCAGATTTCGAAGGACTACAGTCAGCAGCTGGAGGTCATTTTCGAAGACCGGCATCTGGAAGGACGCCCTGGCCTGGAACTTCTGCTCCAGGGCACCGATCTTCTGCGGGATGAGATGGACCAGATTGATCAGGTTCTCAATACCTGCCTAGGGGAAGAGGAGATCAACTTCCAGCTGAACGAGCATGTGCTGCCGCGCAGCCTGAAACGCCGGGATAAGCAGGGGCAGCTGCATCAGTTCGAACTGACCTGGGATACGGTTTTGAATGAGCATGGACGGATTGAAATGATCCTGGTCACAGTCAATGACGTTACGCAGTTACGCCAGCTGGAAAGCGTCGCCCAGCGTCATTCCGTGGAATTGGCTATGGTCGGCGAGATCCTGGCTGTGCGTGAAGAGGCCTTCCGCCGTTTTCTGATGGACGCCCGCGAACTTTTGCAGCACAGCCGGTTTCTTCTGCAGGCCGACTCCCGTCCCCCTGATACGCTGCGGCTGATCCTCATCGATGTTCATACTCTGAAGGGTTCCGCGCGAACGCTGCATCTGAATCGCCTGACGGAGGCCCTGCATCTTTTGGAAAGGAGGTACCGCGGCCGCAGCCTCGATGATGCCATCGCCGCTTCGCTTTTGAAGGAAGTCGAAGAGGCCCTGGATCTTCTGCGCGATTATGAAAACATAGCCACGCAAAAACTCAGATGGGATGCGGACACCACTCCGACCGTACGGATCGAAAAGGATGCGCTGGAGCGAGGCTTTGCCGTTATGAAGCGGCTCCTGCCGCGCCTGTCCGAGGCGGAAGCCCGGGATTGGAAGCCGCTCTTTCAATTGCTTCAGGCCGCAAATGAAGTGCCTCTTGATGAGGTTCTGAAAAACCTTCTTCAGATGGCCAATCGCGTGGCTGCGGATGTGGGGAAACCGCCGCCGCAGCTCGACATCGAAGTCCCGTCCCTGACCTGCAATGAGGCGATGGCCATGCTCCTGCGCAAGGTCCTGGTGCATATCGTCCGCAACATGATGGATCATGGTATCGAAAGCCCGGACGAGCGCAGGGCCCAGGGAAAAAATCCGGCCGGACTCATCAGCGTTCACGCTTCGGTACGGGATGGCGACATTACCCTTCTTCTTTGGGATGATGGGCGGGGACTCGACCTGCAGGAACTGGCGCGTTCGCATGGAGCCGCTCCAAGCCTTGGCGATCAGGCCCTCGCGGATTTGATGTTCGAAGAAGGCGTTTCAACCGCGAAAGCTATCACCGATATATCCGGCCACGGCCTTGGCATGGCGGCGGTGAAGCGTTTTATTGAAGAACGCGGCGGTGAGGTGCGTATTATCCTCGACGAAGGCCCCAGGTCGTCCCGGCGACCTTTCCAGCTCTCTTTGCGTTTCCCCCTCGACGGCTTTACCCAAAACCCATTCTCGAATGATTCGGCCGCGTAGGCGGAACGCCGCAGACTCCAAAATACCATTTATGTATTGACCATTTTCCACCGAAAAAGTCCATGGATCAGAGCCCTACAAGGATAGCATTTTGGCGAATTGCGCAAAAAAAATCTTATTTGCTCTGCTTTTCTGCTTCTTATGGAGCGGAGCGGCCCCGGCTCAAAGCCGTGCGAATTGCTTTTCCTGCGCGATCAAAGTGAAATCCCTGAAGCGTCCTCTCGACCTCCGCGGCCGCTGGCTCTTCACTAAGATGGACTTACCGGAAAATAAAAATCCCGAGACCGACACCAGTTCCTGGGTCACCGTGGAAGCCCCGGGTCCATGGAGCAAGGCCTATAACGATGGTGAATACTTCGAGATAGGCTGGTACCGCGGAAACTTTCAGTTTCATCCACGACTCGTTGGCAAAAAGGCCGTATTTTACGTCGATGCCTACATGAGCCGCCTTCAAATCTTTCTGGATGGGCAGGAAATCATGTCCCGCGAGGGGCAGCATACGCACGAACGCTATTATTCCATTCAACCCATCCCCGTGGTCTTCAATATCACCAAAACCCAGCATGTGATCACCATGCGCATTGATACCCGGCTCATGGTCGGGGTCTATCAGCTGCCGTTCCAGCTGCGCGCCTATCGCGACTTTGATCCCGTCATCACGTTCTATCAGATGTTCGGAGGCGAGATCCGCAACATCGCAGCCTATATCCTTTTGATGTTCGGTCTGTTCTTCCTCGCCGTCTATGCGCGCACGCACTATACCCTTTACCTTGTCGCGGGGTTGACCGGAATCGGCATCTTCCCGTTCTATGCGTTTCCGCATGATAACCTGATCAGGCTCATCAATCCCGAGAAGCTCTGGGTTCTGCATTACATCGGGATCAGCTGCATGGCCTGCGGTCATGTCACCTATTCCCAGTATTTCTGGAAACCCACGCCGCGCATCAATCGAGTCAACTTCGTCGTGGTCGCGGCCCTGGCTGGACTCTTCGTGGCCATGAGTTTCCGTTTCAACATGCATGTGTTTCAAATCATTCGGAAGGTGACCTTCCTTTATAGCCTTGCCATGGCCGTCCATCTTGTGTGGAACTGCTACAATGGCTTTCTGAAAAACAAGCGTCTTTGGGTCCTTTTCGTCGGGGAGAGCTTTTTCTTCCTCTGCAGCCTTCACGATATTCTTTTGGCCCTGGGCATCATCAAATCCACCTCGCTGATCTTCATCGGAACCCTGGTCGCCACCTCGGCCATACTCTACTGGACGGCGGTGATCTTCGCGGAAACCTTCATGCAGAATCGTCAGCTGCTGAAGCATGTCGAGCAGGTCAACCAGAACCTCGAAAAAACGGTCGCGATTCGAACCCATGACCTTTATGAGAAAAAACAGAACCTCAGTCTGATCCTTCAGAGTCTGCCCGAAGGCATCATGACTTTTGATTCGAGCTTCCGCATCCTGCCGGAATACTCCATCGCTTTGGAACGCATCCTCGAAACGCAGCATATCGAAGGTCGCGACGTCTTCCAGCTTCTTTTCGCCCATTCGTCGGTGGCGATGGATGTTCAATCGCAGATGCGCAGCGCCCTGGACTTCAGTTTTGGCGACAGTGACCTTAACTTCGAGGCGAACAAGGATCTTTTGGTCTCGGAATTCCAGACTTCCATTCGTGGCGAGATCAAAGTGCTGGCCCTCGGCTGGAGCGCGGTGATGGCCGAAAACAATTCCGTGGCCAAAGTTCTGCTGACCGTCAGTGATGTGACCCAGGTGAAACGCCTGGAACGCGAATCGCAGATGGCCAAGCTGCGCACCAAGATCATCGAAGCTGTGATGAATGGTTCGGTGACACGTATCCAGGACTTTGTGGTCGGGGCCCAGGCGGCCTTAAGGCCTTTCGTGGACGCGATGAAGGTCGGTCAGTTGACCGATGACCAGGCGACCGATCTTTATCGAGAAGTGCACACCATCAAAGGCAATGCCCGCACCTTCGATCTGCTTGATCTTGCCGAAAACGCCCATCGCGTGGAATCCGAATTCGCGGAATTGAAACGGCGCTCCGGTCAGATGGAAAGCGAGCAGGTCATCTACATTCTGCAGGATCTTTTGGATGATCTGGAGCATATTGAAAGCATCAAGCTCGATATCCTGGCGCGACTGAGCCGTTCGGAAAATCCTGACAAGCAGGATGTTCATCCCCGGCTCTGGCGCATGTTCAAAAGCCGTTGGCAGCATATCACGCCCGAGCATGCCGCGCAGGAACTTCCGGATCTGCAGCACGATATCCTGATGATGAGCTATCGCCAGGCCCAGCCTTATTTCGCGGGTCTTGCGGATGCCTTTGATGAAATCGCGGCGAGTCTGAATAAGCCCACTCCGACCATCACGTTGAATATCCCGGACGACCTGTTCATGGATCCGGCGCTTGCGAAGGCCTTGAATGATATGCTCGTGCACATGATCCGCAACAGCCTTGATCACGGGATTGAAACGCCCGAGGCGCGACGTCTGGTGAATAAACCCGATCAGGGTCGTGTGACCATCTCCTTCCGGCCGCAGGGCCGTGGCTTTATCCTCGATTACGCGGATGACGGTCGGGGACTGAATCTGGAAAAAATCCGCAGCCGCGCCCTGCAGCTGAATTTGCGAGAAGCCCAGGCGACTGATCCTGAGCAGTTGGTGCAAAGCATCTTCGCACACGGCTTCAGTACTGCGGATCGCGTGACGGACGTTTCCGGTCGCGGCGTCGGCATGGAAGTGGTGGCGAAAGAGTTACGTGTCTGGAAAGCCCGTCTGCGCTGGAATCAGCTGGCTCAGGTCACTCCTGAATCGCAGCTGTTGCCGTTCGACGTCAGTATCCTCTTTCCCTCAGGATCCATACTGGCCATCAACTCCACGCCTGAAATCAGGATTGCTCTCTAATCGCGACAGTTTGATCTTGTCCTTGACTTTCCTT
>NZ_DASTAT010000040.1 GCF_035712445.1 Oligoflexus sp.
TCATGGAATAGCGATTTTTTAAGCTCCTTATTGCTATTCAATCACAAGGGAAATCATGATGAATCACAGCAATCGCGTAGCAGGTAGCCTTGTCATCGGCTGTCTGCTGATGGCCTGCGGGTCTTCATCCGACGGCAAAAACGAACGATCCGCACGTCCTGAGACGGCCGCGGCGCTTAAAAATCCGGGAGTTTCCAACGGGTCGACACCGACGCCTGCACCGACGCGATCACCGATACCCGGACCGACGTCGACACCAGCTCCCACACCCACCTTTTCTCCGGCCCCCTCTTCATCAGGTTCAACGGCCACGAACGGCGATCTTTGGGTCGACCCCTATTCTCATGCAGCGAATGACGCCCGCATTCTTATGGGAAGCAACGCAGACGATGCCCGCCGCATCCAGCACATTGCCAACCAACCGATGGCTCAGTGGCTCGGCGAGTGGAGCGGCAACGTCGAAGACTCCGTGCGCAAAGCAGCAGCCCAGTCGGGTGGAAAAATTCTCGCCTTCGTCCTCTATAACATTCCCTTCCGCGACTGCGGTTCCTATTCCGCCGGCGGCACTCAGCCCGAAAATTATCGCCATTGGGTGGAAGCGGTGGCGCGCGGACTCGGTTCGCAAAAAGCTTTCTTGATTCTGGAACCCGATGCCGTCGCGCAGCTCGATTGTCTTCCCGCCGCGGCTCAGTCGGAACGTTTGGCTCTTTTGAAGGACGCCGTGCAGATCCTGAAAAAAGCGCCCGGCGCGAAGGTCTACGTGGATGGCGGCCATCCCGCCTGGAAGCCGGCCGATGTCATGGCGGAACGCCTCTTGCAAGCAGGTGTGATGGCGGCTGATGGCTTTGCCTTGAATATTTCCAATTTTCAGACGCTTGAGACCAATATAAGTTACGGCAGGACCCTAAGGTCGCGACTGGGCAAAAACTTTGTTATTGATACCAGTCGCAATGGGCGGGGTCCCGATCCGGATGGGGTCTGGTGCAATCCACGGTCGCGAGCCCTGGGCCGGGCCCCCACTTTGCAAACAGGGACCGAAGGCGTGGATGCCTTTCTTTGGGTGAAACGTCCCGGTGAATCAGATGGCTCATGCAATGGTGGGCCGGGAGCAGGACAATGGTGGCGCGAAATAGCCTTGGAAATGGCGCGAGAGGCTGGGATTTGAATCAAGGACGGAATGCGAATACCCGCGAAAGTCAGCAGGCGTTGATCCGACGCCTCGCCTGGCTGCTCGATAGTTCCATTCGCATTCCGGGCACTCAATTCCGCATCGGCCTGGATGCCATCATCGGACTCATTCCCTGGGCCGGTGATGTCGTGGGCTCCGTCCTGTCCTTTGGAATCATCGGCCTTGCTTTTCAGATGGGAGCGTCCCGCTGGACGCTCCTGCGTATGGGCTTCAATGTCCTTGTGGAACTCGTGGTCGGGGCGATTCCAGTCTTCGGCGATGTTTTCGATGCTGTTTATAAAGCCAACGAAAAGAACGTGCGCCTGCTCGAACGCAGCGTGACCCACCCCCGAGCCCAGCGCAAGGATTTTTGGTTTGTCAGTCTCATCGGGCTGGTGTTGCTCACCGCCCTGGGACTTTCCATCTATGGAACCTACCAGCTGACACTCTGGATCTGGAGCAGTATCAGCCAGTGGAATTCCTGGTAATCAATTCCCGAAGAGTCGATCAAATTCCGCGAAAGCCATCGCCGCTTCCACCTGAGCCCAGAAGCGGTGATAGTGGAAGACCGGCGCTGGACCACCGGCCCGGAAGGCTTCCACCTTCGCAAAATCCGGATCCGAACGATAGCGCGAACGCAGCCCGATGAAAGTCGAATCAGGATTGATCGAGCTGCCGTCCGGCATCTTTCCCTGATACCCGTTTGGAATATAAACCGAATCATAGAAACGCAGATAATCCTTCCGCACCTCGGGCACGGACAGTCCCTTATCATCCTGATGCAGATTCCAGATGCGCACCATCAGCTCTTTCGCAAGGTCCCGCGCCGCGGTATCCATCTGCCCCTGATAGCGGGCGCGACCGATCGCATGGAACATCAGAGTCTTGGCCAAGGCCGAGGCGATGCCCAGATCCTGATTGTATTCCGTTACGGTCACGCTCAGATTCGACTGGGGCTGTCCGCTCCACGCCAGGGTCACAGGTATTTCATATTCACCCGATGACAAAAGACGCGTGACGCCCATCACCCAAGGAACCCAGCGGTCGAGCAGGGCTTCAGCGCGTTGATCACCCGTCGCCGCATAGAGTTCGGCAATCCTTTGCATGGACCAGGCTTGCCAGCCGAACCAGGTATTGGAACCCGGATCCACATACACAGGATCGCTTTCATAGGCCATGCCGTAGAACGTCGAGGTACCGGCCGGATAACTGCCATAGGCTCCGGCCCAGCTGCTGGTGGCGCCGCCGGCGATCGCGCCTTCTTTGGATTGCAGCCACTGATAGAATTCGAGCTGTCGATCCAGACTTTTCGCCCAATCCTCGCGGCCACGCGGGGACCGCGGAATAAATTCCGGATCCTGACTCAGAATGTAAGCGGTCAGGGGATTTTGATAACCAAAGTGCGCGGAGCTGCTGCCGATGCGCCAGGCCCAGCGCGCAGCGGTATCCTCGCCGTAGGACCCGCCCCAGGAATAGTACCAGCCCAAAAGATAATGAGCGCTCTCATAGTTCTTCGCGCCGGGACAGTTCAGCTCGCGGCAGCCGATCGGTTTGAAATACTTATCGAACATCGCATAGCGCAGATAATCGCCCATGCGCGAGGCCTTGGCGGTCAGATCACGAACGCCCTCTTCCCGCCCCTGTTCCTTGGCGATATTGCGCGCGAACCATGTGGCCTGCACGAGGCGGGCATCCGCATCCGGCGCGTTGGTGTAACGCCACTGCCGCTTGTAGCCAGCGCCATCCTGGATGAAAAGGCTTAAATAACCCTGATTCGGTGCACCAAAGCGGAAGTCCTCGATGGAAGGATGCGGAATGGTTTCCCACACCGATTCCTGGGGGCCTCTTTGAAAGGTGTTGATGAAGACGGGTTCATTCGCCTCTCCAGAACCGAAGCCATACCAGTTGCTGGTATCCAAAAGCCAATGCATGCCATAGATCGGCTCGTTGCCATAGGCGGCCTTCAGATCATTGGCCAGGGGATCCTGGCCGACGCTCACCGAATTTTCGAGCGGGGAAGGGTAGGCGTTCGGCGTGCTGTTCTCCCGTGCGAAGCTCGCGGGCGAGTTCGGATTATAAGCTGCCACGGTCGGTTGATAAGTCGGGACCGCATAGCGGTCGATACGATCGTAGACGTACTGAAGGGGAGCAAAGTCACCTGTGTAATGCGCATACATCGCTTCAAGCCAGGCCCAGTAACTGAATGTCTCGCTCGTCGTGACGTGACCGTAATCCGGAGCCTCGACAATCAGGGTCTCGGCAGAGTGATAAGGCAAATTGTATGAGCTGAAGTAACCGTTCCGCGGATCGTGAAGCTTCCACCAAAGTGTAAGAAATTTATCCTGCCACGGGTTGCCGCTTGGTACGCTAATTTCGCGTCCTTGGGCCGTCACAATCTTAAACCCTGCGTCTGTTGCAAAAACCCGCGGCATCGTCGTGTTGGCTCCAGGCCATTGTCCTCCGGCCGCCTGCACAGCGACGCCGCCCGTTCCCGGCTTCTCGTTCACCGTCGGCAGGGCTGCTGCGAAACCCTTGACGGGCAGCGCGAAAGCAAGGGCGAGGGCTGCCAGTCCGTGACATCCCGCTCCTTTCAGCAAACGCTTATGACACTTCATAGAGCATCTCCATGTGTTTGAGATCCCACCTTCAGGTGCGATCAGACTTTCGATTCATACCCCCTGGTACTTTGTAATCAAATATTACAAAGTATCCCTGAGGGCCATTCAGGAATTTGATAGAGCAGAAGCGACGTGTTGCATCCGAACGTTTGCTGATAGAAGATGCGTGGGTAGTTTTTGCGTGAAGACGACTGCAGCAGGCGATGGAATCGTTTGGAATCCATTGCGGGCGCGGCCTCCAGGCTCACTCAAGGCAACTCTCGCGAAGGCATTTCTGGGTTTGACCCCAAAAAATCCTAAAGTCATGAGCGAAATTTTGAGTGAACATGTGTCACAATAGGAGGATTTTTCGAATTCCTTCTATATCTTTTTGGCTGTGTTTTCATAGCGCAGAAACTGGGCTGAAGAAGAAAAGCCCGACGAATGAGGGGTTTCGTTGACAAGTCAAGGAATCTATGGTTGTTTTCCGACCTCATTTGGGCTTCAACTGTGCGAAAGGAATAGCCGCGCATGTGGGTTGATCCAGACTCCTACCATTATTTGCCGATTGTGATTCTGATGGCCGTGGGCGGCATCATTGGTATCGTCCTGCTCACCGCCAACTACTTTCTCGGGGCCCGCGTCCGCGAAAACGTTAAGCAGCATTACGACGTGTATGAGTGTGGCGTGCCACCCGTCGGCAACGCTCGTCAGCAATTCTCTGTTCGCTATTACGTGGTGGGCATAGTATTCCTGCTGTTCGATGTGGAAGTTGTCTTCATGTATCCATGGGCGATCGTCTATAAGAAATTCCTGTCCCAGGGATCTTTTATTCTGCTGCAGATGGTCACCTTTTTTGTGATTCTCCTGGCAGGCTATTTTTATTTGCTGGGCCGTCGCGGCCTGGATTGGGATTAAGGAGGCTTGTTATGGCTAAGGATGGAAGCTCCAGCGTGATCCCGACGAGTCTGGATTTCGCCGTCAAATGGGCCCAAAAGAACTCTCTGTGGCCGATGCCCTTCGGGACCTCGTGCTGCGGTATTGAAATGATGTCCGCCCTGTCGGGGACCTACGATATCTCGCGCTTCGGCTCGGAAGTCGTGCGTTTCGCCCCCAGACAGGCTGATCTTTTGCTGGTTGCCGGCACCATCACCAACAAGATGGGGCCTGTCATTCGTCAGATTTACGACCAGATGCTCGAACCCAAATGGGTCATCGCGATGGGCGCCTGCTCATCCTCGGGCGGTATTTTTGATACGTACTCGGTTCTGCAGGGCATCGACGAGATCATTCCCGTCGATATCTACGTCCCTGGTTGCCCGCCCATCCCGGAAGGCCTGATCTATGCGATCCTGCGCCTGCAGGATGTGGTGGAAAAGGGAGCTCCGCGGCCGCGCATGCATCGCCTGACTCGTCAGGAGGCGGTCGATGCCATGAGCTATCGCAAGGTGATTTCCGATCAGCTTCTGGCTGAAACGCAGGAACCGAAACAGGCAGGTGAACCGAAATGAGTGATCCCGTTCCCCTTATCGTTGACAGGCAAAACAAAGTGCACGCTCATCTCGAAACCGCCTACAAGGAGTTTCGACTTGAGCGTGATGCCGTTCAGGAGTCTGTGCTTTGGCTGAACAAGCCCGAGCAGCTGCCAAAACTCGTGACCGATCTGCGCGATGACAAGGAGCTGCTCTTTGATCGTCTGTCGGATCTCACCGCCTACGATAACATCGACCAGAAAGATGGCCAGAAGCGTTTCGTCGGCGTCTATCAGCTTTATTCGATGAAGTATAACACCCGCGTTCGCCTCAAGGTGCTCGTGGATGACAATGAATCCCTGCCGACACTGACAGGGATCTGGCGCGCCGCCAACTGGCTGGAGCGCGAAGTCTATGACCTCTTTGGCATTCGGTACGAAGGACACCCGGACCTGCGTCGCATCATGATGGACGAGCGTTTCCAGGGTCATCCTTTGCGCAAGGAATACGAGCTGAAAGACCGCCAGCCCTTCCCGGATTCGCTGCCGGCCCGCCTCGCTCCTCATGCTCCCACCGAAAGCCTGAAGGACAGCAAATGATGAACCAAACTCAACTTAAAAATATGTCAGCCGCCGAGCTGAGAGAGATGCTCGTTCAGGAGCGCCAGGGTCTTGCTGACTTTTACAATCCGAATGTTCTCGTCAACATCGGCCCGTCCCACCCGGCCATGCACGGAACCCTGCGCGCCATGTGCCGCGTGAACGGTGAAGTCATCGAGGATGCCACCTGCGAGATCGGTTACCTGCACCGGGCGATCGAAAAGCTGGCGGAACATCGCACCTATCACCAATGGATCGTCTATACCGACCGCTTGAATTACTGCTCGGCGCTGGCCAACAACGTCGCCTATGTGAAAGCGGTCGAGGACCTGATGGGCATCACTCCGACCGAACGCTGCCAATGGATCCGCGTGATCTGTATGGAGCTGGCTCGGATTATCGACCACCTTATCTGCATTGCGATCAACGCCCTCGATATGGGGGCTCTGACCATCTTCTGGTACCTCTACCACTGGCGGGAAGAAGCCTACACCATGATCGAAGGCATGTGCGGCATGCGCCTCACCACATCCTACGCGAGGATCGGTGGGATGATGTACGATCTGCCGGATAACTTCGCCAGCGAGATGACCAAGTTCGTCGAAGGCGTGCCCCGTTCTTTGGATGACGTGGAAAAACTTCTGACCTCGAACCGCATCTGGGTCGATCGGACCAAGGATGTCGGAAATCTGACCGCGGAAGAAGCGATCAACTTCGGCGTGACCGGCCCCTGCCTCCGCGCTTCGGGCGTGGACTTCGACCTGCGCCGCGACCGTCCTTACTACACCTATCCCGAGATCGACTTCGATGTGGTGATCGGCAAGAACGGTGATGTGTACGACCGCTACCTCCTCCGCATGGAAGAGATCCGGCAGAGCATTCGCATCCTGAAGCAGTGCATGCAGAAGCTGCCCAAGGGGCCTTTGTGGGTGGAAGACCGCCGCGTGCGCATTCCCGAGAAGAAAGACGTCTATGAAAAGATGGAAGTTCTGATCCATCATTTCAAAATCTTCATGGAAGGCATCGATGTGCCGCCGGGTGAAGCCTACAGCTGCATTGAATCCCCGAACGGCGAACTCGGCTTTTATATCGTGAGCCGCGGTGGACCCAAGGCCTGGCGCATCAAAATCAAATCACCGTCTTTGCTCCACTTTCAAACCTTTGAACACACGGTCAAAGGAGCCAAGATCCCGGATGCGATTGCGGTGCTCGGCAGCCTGAACATTATTGCCGGTGAACTCGACCGTTGAGATTGGCCCTGAGGAGCTTTCCCGTATGATCATCGACCAACATATCAGTCAGCGCATCGACGAACTGCGGCCGCAGTTCCCGACCGAGCAGGCTCTGCTCCTGCCCCTTCTGCATGAAATTCAGGCGAAGGAAGGGTGGATCTCGAAGGAAGCCATGAAGGAAGCGGCGAGCTTCCTGCATCTTCCCGTCGCCCGGGTCGAGGAAGTCGTTTCGTTCTACACCATGTACAATAGAAAACCCGTCGGCAAGCAGCATGTTCAGATCTGTACGAACATCGCCTGCTATCTGCGCGGCGCGGATCATCTTCTGCAATGTCTTGAAAAACGCCTCGGCATTCATGAAGGCGAGACCACGGCGGATGGGAAATACACCCTGACGGCCGTGGAATGCCTCGCCGCCTGCGGTACGGCCCCGGTCGTGCAGGTGAATAACGATTATCATGAAAATCTGGATGAAAAATCGCTGAATCAGTTGATGGATCGTTTGGATAAGGAGCTGCTCGATGGCTGAAGTCCTTCTGACCAGGCATAACGGGGCCAAGGATTCCCATACGCTGGCTTTCTATAAGTCGGTCGGGGGTTACGCGGCTCTGGATCAAGCTTTGAATATGGCGCCCGATGCTGTCATCGACGAGGTGAAGAAATCCAATCTTCGCGGTCGCGGCGGTGCGGGCTTTCCGACGGGAATGAAATGGTCGTTCATGCCGAAGAATCCGGTGGACGCCCAGGGCAATCCCAAACCGAAGTACCTCGTCTGCAATGCGGATGAAGGCGAACCGGGTACCTTCAAAGATCGCCTGCTTTTGACCCAGCATCCCCATATGCTGATCGAAGGCATGGTGATCGCGGCTCACGCCATCGGCGCGAGTCAGGGTTATATCTACGTTCGCGGTGAATTCTATCACGAGATCCAGATCCTCAATGCGGCCATCAAGGAAGCCCGCGCGGCGGGTATCCTGGGTAAAAGCGTCCGGGGTCGCAGCTGGAAATTCGATATCGAAGTCTATCGCGGAGCCGGGGCTTATATCTGCGGTGAAGAAACCGCTCTTCTGAGCAGTCTCGAAGGTCGTCGCGGCGAGCCCCGTTTGAAACCGCCTTTTCCTGCGCAGGTCGGCGCCTTTGGAATGCCGTCCTGTGTCAACAACGTGGAAACCTTCTGTGCGGTGCCCACGATTATTAAAGACGGCGCGGCGAAATTCGCAGCGATCGGCACCGAGCGTTCCGGCGGAACCCGGCTTTTCTGTGTGTCCGGTCATGTGGTGAAACCCGGCGTCTATGAACTTCCCATCAACATGAACCTGAAGGATCTCATCGCGCACTGCGGCGGTGTTCCCGGCGGACGCAGCGTAAAAGCGGTGATTCCCGGTGGAGCTTCGGCCCCCATGCTGCGCGCCGATGAGATCGATGTGGCGATGGACTTCGACAGTCTGGCGAAAGCCGGAACGATGGCCGGATCGGGTGGCGTGATCGTCATCGATGATCAGACCTGCATCGTGGAAGCCGCCGCCCGTCTTTTGAAATTTTACGAGCATGAATCCTGCGGTCAGTGCAGTCAATGCCGCGAGGGCAGCCACTGGCTGGCCCGTATGTTCAACCGCATCGAAGCGGGGCAGGGAACAACCGAGGACCTCGATAAAATTGCGCAAATTTGCGGTAATATGGCGGGTCAAACCATCTGCGCTTTCGCCGATGCGGTGACCGGTCCTGCCCTGTCGACGATTCGCAAGTTCCGTGCGGAGTTTGAAGAGCATGTGCGTCTGGGGCGCTGTCCATCGAAGCCAGAGCATTACGTCCGTCCGCACGACCACCACGCCAGCGCCCGGCTTTGATTGGAGTCCGTGAATGAGTACAAACGAAGCAGCACCCAAGCCCAAGCTGACGATTGATGGGCAGGTCGTTGAGTTTCAGCCCGGTGATACCATCATGCGGGCGGCTGAACGCGCTCATATCGATCAGGGCATTCCCCGTTTCTGTTATCACCCCGGACTGCCTGTCGCGGGGACTTGTCGTATGTGTACAGTGGAAGTGGAGAAGGCGCCGAAACTGATGACGGCCTGCTCGACTCCCGCCGCGGATGGCATGGTCGTCCAAACGCAGTCGGAGAAGGTTAAAAAGAGCCGCGCCGGCGTCATGGAATTCCTCCTCGCCAACCACCCGCTGGATTGCCCCGTCTGTGACCAGGCGGGCGAATGCTCCCTTCAGGACTATAACTTCGAGTATGGTCCCGGAACGAGTCAGTTCCACGAAGAAAAGCGCGTGTTTGTGGAAGCGCAGACCAAGCCGCTTTCCGATCGCCTGACGCTGAACATGAACCGCTGCATCCACTGCGAGCGCTGCGTGCGCTATACCGAGGATGTGACCAAGACCAATGAACTGCTCATGAACAGCCGCGGCTGGCGCAAGGAACTCACCACGGCGCTGGAAGAGGGCATGTTCAATGAGTATCAGGGCAATATCGCCGACATCTGTCCGGTCGGTGCGATCACTTTCAACGACTTCCGCTTTCAAAAGCGCGTCTGGTTCTTGAAGGAAAAAAACAGCATCTGCGACGGCTGCGCCAAGGGCTGTTCGATCCATGCGGATCAGGAAAAGAATATCGTCTACCGCTACCGCGCGCGGCATAACGAAGCCGTGAACGGTCACTGGATCTGTGATGAGGGACGCGTGTCGTTCCACACCTATCAGAATCCTGAGCGCATCATTCATCCTGTTCTGCGCACGCAGGGTCAGCTCGTGGCCACGAACTGGGATACTCTCGTGTCCTGGCTCCTGCCGCTTCTGACCAGCGCGAAGCGCACCCTGCTTTTGATCGGCACCGATGCGACGAGCGAGGAAGCCGCGACCATCATGCAGATCCTTCCATCCTTCACCCAGGGTGAAGTGGTGGTGCGTTCCTACAACGGAACGAACGAGGTGCAGAAGTCCACGGATGATGCTCCAGTGGATCATCTCCTGCGCCGCAAGGATAAGACGCCGAATACCAAGGGCATGGAAATCCTCGGTCTTCATCCGCTGTCGGATAAGGATCAGAATTTCGATGTCGCGATCTATTTCCGTTCGGGCCGCGCTGCCCTTCCTCCTCAAAGGCTGGCCGAGGTGGAAGTCGCCTGGGGTGTGTTTGCACGCCCGGAAGCCGAGCGTTTCGCAGCGGTCATGCCAGGACTGGCCACCATTGAAAAAGCGGGCACCTACATCCAGTGTGATGGAGTGACCCAAAGCTTTGAAGCGGTTGTCCAGGCTCATGGCGCCAGTGCTTCGGTCAAGAAAATTCTGGATGGGATGCGGTTGAAAGCCAACGCACCTATCCTGGCCGCGCGTGAGGTAGCCCGTGACTCTGTTTGATAGCATCGCTCTCTCTCTGAAGCTGATTTTCGTGCTGGGTGTGACTTTGAACGCTGTCCCGGTCATGGTCTGGTTCGAACGTCGCGGTTCAGCCTGGATCCAGGGTCGGGTCGGACCCAACCGGGTCGGTCCTTTCGGACTTTTGCAGCCGGTGGCCGACGTTTTGAAATTCGTGTTCAAAGAGGACTTCGTTCCGGCCCAGGCCTCGAAGTTTTACTACCACCTCGCTCCCGCGATCGCAGCCATCGCTCCGCTCGCGGCGTTTGCAGCCATTCCCTTCGGCAGCTACCTGATCATCAATGGTCAGGAGGTGCCGCTTCAGATCGCGCAGCTCGATATGGGCGTGCTCTCGGTTCTGGCCTTTGCCGGACTTGAGGTGTATCCGATCATGCTGGCCGGTTGGTCGTCCAACAACAAGTATGCGATCTTCGGCGCTCTGCGCGGCAGCAGCCAGATGGTGAGCTATGAAATCGGCATGGGCCTGTCCCTCGTTTCGATGCTTTTGATTTACGGCAGCCTCGATCTGAATGCGATCGTGCAGTATCAGAGTGAAGCCTGGTTCGGCGTGATTCCACGCTGGGGCATGTTCATGAACCCGATCGCCTTCATCATCTTCCTGATCTCGATTTTCGCGGAAACCAACCGGCTGCCTTTCGACTTGCCCGAGGGTGATTCGGAAATCGTCGCCGGTTATCACGTGGAATACGGTTCCACCAAATTCGCCATGTTCTTCTTCGCGGAATACGTGGCGATGATCATGGCCTCGTCACTGCTGGTGACGCTTTTCGCCGGCGGCTATTCGCTGCTGCCCGGTCTGGGGCTTCTGTCGAACGGCCTTTCAAGCCTTGTTGGCTTTGAAGCGGCCGGCAAACAAAATCTGATCGCGGTGTTTCAGGCACTCGGCTTCATCTTCAAGGTGGGCTGCGTGATGTTCTTCTTTGTCTGGGTCCGGTGGACACTGCCCCGCTTCCGATTCGATCAGCTGATGAATCTGGGATGGAAGATCCTCTTCCCCATCGCCCTGGCCAACCTGATCTTTGTCGCGGTCGTTATTGCATTGGTAGGGGTGTAATATGGGTACCAAAGTCGTTACGCGCAAGGAAGGCTATTGGGATAAGTTTTATCTCCCGGCCCTGGCGATTGGTCTGAAAGTGACCATCAAGCAGTTCTACAGGACGCTGTTTCAGGGCAAGGCCACGACCATTCAATATCCTGAAGTGAAGCGCAACTACTCGCAGCGTTTCCGCGGGATGCACTTTATTTCGATCGATGAGAACAAGGTCGAGAACTGCACCTCCTGTTATCTCTGTCAGACCGTGTGCCCGGCGGAATGCATCACGATCGTCGCCGAGGAACGCGATCCGAACGAAAACCCTTATGGGGTTCGCAAGGAAAAGAAACCCAAGAGCTTCGACATCGACGCGCTGCGTTGCTGCTTCTGCGGTATGTGCGAGGAGGCCTGTCCCAAGGATGCGATCAAGCTTTCCCGCAACTACGAGCTTGCCACCACGACGCGCTCAGAAGCCTTCTATGATCTCGACCATCTGAAAAGGGAGGTCAAAGGCCGTGGTTAATCCTGTGATTCTGATACTCACCGTTTTGATCATGCTCCTGAGCCTGGGCATGATCTTCGCCAAAAGCCCGATCAGCAGCGCAATCTCGCTGGTCGGCCTGATGGTGGCCCTGGGCGGCATCTATGCTCTGATCGGAGCGCATTTCGTGGCCGCTTTGCAGGTCATCATCTATGCGGGTGCGGTGATGGTCCTCTTCATCTTCTCGATCATGCTCCTCAACATGAATGAAGAGCGAGGGGAAATTGATTTTGCATCCTGGAAGACCTATGCGGCCCTCGGCATCAGCCTTGGCCTCACAGGATTTCTGGGCGTCGCATTTTTCAACTGGTCGCAGGAAACCGGACTTCCCACGCCGGATATCTATACCCTGCAGAAGATCAAGGAAGTCGGCGGCAACGTCGTCGCCGTCTCGGCGGTCCTTTTCTCGCAGGCGTATATTCAATTCGAACTGATCTCGCTGCTGCTCCTGGTCGCCATCGCCGGTGCCCTGGTTCTGGCCAAAAGAAAGGTGGACTGATGGATACCGGCGTTCTGTTGCACGTTCTATCGGCCTGGCTCTTCTGCATGGGGCTCCTGGCTATTTGTATTCGGCGCAATACGCTGATCATGCTCATGGGGATCGAACTCATGCTGAACGGCGTGAACCTTTCCTTCGTGACCTTCGCGCATGAACTGCAGCAGCTTTCGGGCCAGCTGCAGGTGTTCTTCATCATCACGATCGCAGCCGCGGAATCGGCTGTAGGCTTGTCCATTTTGGTCAACGTCTATCGAAACTTCGGTAGTATCAAGACCGACCGTACCCAGACCTTGCGAGGCTGAACCAATGAGCGAACTCGTCCCATCACAATTGCCCTTATGGATCCTCCTTCTGCCGCTCTGTGGTTTTGTCTTCAATGGGATCATTCATCCAGTGCTGACCCGCGGTGTTACGAAAACCAATAACGTCATCTCGGGCGCTGTGGCGACCCTGGCCATGGTCGCAAGTTTTGTGGTCGCCTGGACCGGCTTCCGCGAACTGGCCGCCGGCAGCGGCGCGCTGCACACCACGGTGTATCAGTGGGTCGCGATGAGCGATTTTTCGGTGGGACTCAATCTGCAGCTCGATCGACTGAGTTCGATCATGGCATTGATCATCACCGGCATCGGCAGTCTCATCCACCTCTACAGTATCGGTTACATGTCGCATGAAAAAGGCGCGGCCCGCTTCTTCGCGTACCTGAACCTTTTCTGCTTTGCGATGCTGATCCTGGTGCTCAGCGATAACCTTCTGTTCGTCTTCTTCGGTTGGGAAGGCGTGGGCCTTTGCTCCTACCTCCTGATCAGCTACTGGTACGGGGAATCTGCAAACGCCGACGCGGCGCGCAAGGCCTTTTTGGTCAACCGCGTGGGTGACTTTGGTTTTGTGCTGGCCATGTGCATGCTCTATGCAAAGTTCGGCACTCTGAGTTTCGCGCAGCTTCTGTCCCTGATCACTCCCGATCATGCTTCTTATCTGACCGGCGTGGCCGTGCTGCTCTTCTTCGCCGCCACGGGCAAATCCGCTCAGTTTCCTCTTTATGTCTGGCTGCCGGATGCGATGGCGGGCCCGACTCCTGTGTCCGCGCTGATTCACGCCGCGACCATGGTGACCGCTGGGGTTTATCTCTTCGCGCGCATGCACTTCCTCTTTGAACTCGCGCCGGCGGTGATGACGACCGTGGCCTGGATCGGTGCCTTCACAGCGCTGATCGGCGGCACGATCGCCCTGGCTCAAAACGATATCAAAAAAGTCCTCGCGTACTCGACCGTCTCGCAGCTCGGGTTCATGTTCCTGGCGACTGGCGTCGGTGCGTATCATGCAGCCGTCTTTCATCTGATGACGCATGCTTTCTTTAAGGCCCTGCTCTTCCTCGGCGCCGGTTCTGTGATCCACGCCTGCGATGGCGAGCAGGACATGCGGAAGATGGGTGGTCTGCGCAAGGCCCTTCCGATCACGCATGCCACGATGCTGATCGGCAGTCTTGCGATCATGGGCATTCCTTTCTTCAGCGGCTTTTTCAGCAAGGACGAAATCCTTTTCATGGCCGAAGCGATGCCACGGGGCAGCATGGGCCTTTTCACGGCCGGTGCGATTGCAGCCTTTTTAACGGCTGTTTATACCTATCGCATGCTGCGCATGACCTTCTGGGGTGAAGCGCGGACAGGCATTCACGGTCATGAATCGCCTTGGGTCATGACGCTGCCTTTGATCGTGCTCGCCGTTCTCGCCACATTCGGCGGCTTCCTCGGCGTTCCGCATGAACTTGCGCATTCTGTGGGACTGCCCGCGCAACTGATCGGCGAATGGCTGACTCCGGTTGTCCCGGCGGCTGCCCTGGATCTGCACGCAGCGCCATTGAGCGAGGGCATGGTGTCCATCATCGCCATCCTCTTGAGCGTTCTAGGCATCGGTCTGGGAGCCGTGCTCTTCAAAAGAAGCTTCTCGCTGCCGAGTCCTTCCCTCGGAAAACTTTTGGAAGGCAAATACTATGTCGATGAAATCTATCAAGCTGTCTTTGTGCGGCCTCTCTATGCGATCGGCGATCTGATCGCCAAGACTCTGGAAGGCCGTTTGCTGCAGAATTTAGGCAGCTGGATGGGTATCGGCTCGTCGTGGTCAGGGGATCGTCTGCGGGCACTGCAAGGCGGGGACCTTCAGGTCTTCGCTCTGGTGATCCTCGGCGGACTTTCGCTCATCGTGGCAATCTCTCTCTTCTGGACGAATGTATGAACCAGCTCCTCTCTTGGATGATCTTTCTTCCGGCTGTGGGTGCAGCCCTGATTCTTTTGCTCCCGAATGCCCGGGTGGCCAAACCCCTTGGTATACTGATCAGCGCCGTGGTCGCGGTCATGGGCGTGATGCTCTGGTTCAACTTCGATCCCGAAGCCCTTGGACCCCAGTTTGTCATCAAACAGCCCTGGCTGCCTGCGATGGGCGTTTCTTTCGAAGTGGCCCTTGATGGCCTCAACCTTCCTTTGGTCGTCTTCACAGCGCTCCTGACGCCGCTCGCATTCCTCGGAACCTGGTCGCTGCCGGCGAACGCGACCGATACCCTGCAGAAGCGCATGACCGCTCTGGTCCTTCTGATGGAATGCGGGGCCCTCGGCACGTTTCTGAGCCAGGACCTTTTCCTCTTTTACGTTTTCTGGGAAGTGATTCTGATTCCGGCCTACCTCTTGATCGGTATGTACGGCGGCGCTGATCGCGTGAAGACCACGCTGCAATTCTTCATCTATACCTTCGCCGGTTCGCTGCTGATGCTGGTTGGAATCGCCTGGCTCATCTATGCGCAAAAATCCACGACGGGTGAATTCAGCGCCTCGATGATCGAACTGCAGAATCTGCGTTTTGCCTTTGACCCGCAGGCGGGTTGGGGTGGGATTCTTTCGGCTCAGGGGCTTTTGTTTGCGGCCTTTGCCGCGGCCTTCTTTGTGAAGTCGCCTCTGGTTCCTTTCCACGCCTGGCTGCCTTCGACCTATACCCAGGCGCCGACGCTCGTCACGATTTATCTCGCGGCCATCCTTTCGAAGATGGGGACTTACGGGATCCTGAAAATCCTTCTGCCCCTTTTCCCGGATGCAGCCCGCGCCTTTGGTCCAACTCTGATGTGGCTCGCGGCCATCGGTATCGTTTACGGTGCCCTGCTCGCGATCGTTCAAAAGAATCTGAAGACGGCCATCGCCTACTCTTCGCTCTCGCACGTCAGCTACATCCTGCTCGGGCTCTTCTCGCTGACGCCTTCGGGAATGAACGGCGCGCTCCTGCAGATGGTCAATCACGGGATCGCCATTTCGGGTCTTTTCCTTCTGGTCGGTCATCTCGAAAAAAGTCGCGGCAGTCTGGAACTCGCTGCCTTCGGTGGCCTTGCGAAGACCACGCCGCTCCTCGCCACTTCTTTCATGGTGATGGTGCTGTCGTCGGTAGCCCTGCCCGGCACCAACGGATTCGTCGGTGAATTCATGGTTCTGGTATCGAGCTTCCGCGTCGACAGCGGAGCGACGATACTCGCGGCCACAGGCATGGTGCTCGGCGCTGTGTATATGCTGAATCTCTATCAAAAGACCATGTTCGGCGGGGCGTCGCAGGATGCTCCGGCGGGCGCAGTCTGGGCGGATTTGAGCGTCAAGGAAATCGTCGTGATGGCGGCTTTGAGTGCGGCGGTCGTGGGCATTGGTGTGGCCCCACAGGGTTATCTGGCCCGTTCCAAAGTGGCTATCGAGGCAACGGTGAAACACATCAGTCCCGAAACCGTAGAGCCCGATCAGTCGGGCCGCGTTTCCAACTTCTGATGTAGAGCAAGAGGAGTCCTTGTGTCGTTTGCAGAACTATTTCCCATTCAATTTCTCTCAGGCGCGGAGTGGCAGGCAATTATTCCCCTGCTCATCATGAGTCTGAGTTCCGTCCTGGCTCTTTTATTTTCGCCCTTGCATGACAAAGGCCGATTGGTTTCCTTCACGACGCTCACGGCCGGTTCGGTGCTCGCGCTTCTGGCCCTCGTCTTCATGGTGCCGGATGCCCCAGTCCCAGTCCTTGGTGGCATTTTGATCATCGACCGTTTGAGTCAGATCTTCTCGGCCCTGACCGTATCGGCTGGTCTTGCGGCTGCCTTCATGACGCTTGGTTATGACCAGCGCGAGAAAATTCACGCCGAAGTCTATTCCCTCATCGCCTTCGCTGTCGCCGGCATGATGATCCTCGTCAGCACGCGCGATCTGATGGTTCTTTTCATCGGCCTCGAACTCATGTCTTTGGCTGTTTATGTCCTCGTCTCGATGCGCCGTCAGGCGGCAATGGCCGCGGAAGCGGGTTTGAAATACTTCCTGCTGGGTGGCGTGGCCAGCGCGATTCTGCTCTATGGGGTCTCGCTGCTTTATGGCAGCACCGGCAGTTTGAAGTTTGATGTCATCGGTCAGGGTCTCAGCCGCCTCTGGCAAACAGGAACACCGATGCTGCCTGTCGCAGGCCTTGTGATGGTGGCCATTGGCTTTCTCTTTAAGGTCGGCGCGGTTCCCTTCCATGTCTGGATTCCCGATGTTTACACCGGCGCGTCAACCCCTGTGACGGGCTTTATGATTTCCGGCGTGAAGGCCGCTGCGATCGGAGCCTTGCTTCGTTTCAGCGCCGATGTCTTCGCTCTGCCGGGACTTCTGATGGTGGGTGGAAGCTTTTATTGGATACTGTGGGCCATCATCGCCTTCACGCTTCTTTTCGGTGCGCTCGTCGGTCTGCGGCAAAGCAGTCTGAAGCGTATGCTCGCATACTCCACGATCGCGCACACGGGATATGTGCTGCTGGGCTTCCTGGCTTTGATCGTCGGACAGAAAGAGGGCGCGGCGGATGCGATCGTATCCTACACGCTCTTTTATGTGGTGATGAACCTGGGCGGCTTTGCTGTACTGACTCTTCTGAGTCCTGAAGGCAGTGATGAACCTTCGCTGCAGGATCTTGCCGGACTGGGCCAGCGACGTCCGTACCTCGCGTTCGCTCTGAGTCTTTTCCTTCTCAGCATGGCCGGCATTCCGCCGACAGCTGGGTTCTTTGGAAAGTACTATCTTTTCATGAGTGCGATGTCCGCTGGCGAGCTGGGTCTGACCATTCTCGCGGTGCTGGGTTCGGTGATTTCCGCAGCCTTCTATCTGCGCCCTCTCGTTTACATGTACATGCGTCCCGCCGATGAAACCTCCGTCAGCGAACCGCGCTGGTTCGGAAGTTCGGCGGTTGTTGGCCTTGCAGCTGTGCTGACCCTTGTCATGGGATTGATCCCCAGCTGGTTTTCGAGTCTGATGAAGTAAGAATCAAGAACAGGCATTAAAAAAAGAAAGCCTGACTCTTCGCGGAGCCAGGCTTTTTCTCTTGGTGTCGATCCTTTTTCTCGGTCAGGAAATGGCGTCTTTCAGGGGCAAATAAGGTAATACGATTTGCAAGGCCTTAGGCAAGACCCACCCGATGGCGACCAGAACTCCGAACGGCATAAATAGTACCGCGAGTCCTGCCACCAGCACCGAAGCGCGCACGCGCTTGGACATGACCATGGCGATCATACCGCTAACAAGAAGTGCTAACAGGCAAAGTTCAAGCATAATGGACCTCTAATGGTTCCCTGTTTGACCGGCGTCAAAGTCTATATCGGAACTTCTTGGGAAAACTTGAGCGAAGCCCGAAAAAATCCATGATATGCATGGGATGCCCAACAGTATTGGCCACTTGGACAATTTCATTTAAGCGGAAAATGGGCGGAACGCCTGGGAAGGAAAAAATAGAAAAAGCCTCGATTCCGAGGAATCGAAGCCTGTCTTCTCTAAAAGAAATAGCCAAAGCACGGAAAGATCTTAGATTGCATCTTTCACGGGTGAGAACAATTTGATGGCTTTCCCGACTCCGACGAGGACGCCGAAGGGCAGAAACATCACCAGCATACCAGCGAACATAATAGGACGGGCCAAACGATTGATAAGTCTCAGGGCGTGTCCACGCATGGTTTACCTCTAGATGATGTTTGTGCTGCGAACCTCTTATGAAACGTATCGGAGTTTTTAGGGAAAACTTGAAAGAGCCCGTATTATTGTATTAAATACAAATACTTGCGCGATTTCGAAAATCCTGATCGAAAACTTGCCCCTTTTAGTTGGTCCGGGTCCATATTTCAATAATCTTGCCCGACGCCAGGGTGCTGTTGTCGATGTCCATCACGATCTGATCATTGGTGTAGCTCGTGATCAATGACGAATAGTAGCCAGTGAATTTTACGACGAGAGCCCCATCCCCCAAAGGAATCAGCTTGCTGAAACTGGAAAAGCTCTCGGCCGCTGCGAACGTTCGCAAAAGACAGGAATGTCCTGTCGTGACGGTAATATTATCGAGCGCGGTGACGACGATGGTCCCCGTTCTCGGATTTTCGGGATTGATGCCGGCCGGCGTATCGCTATAGGAGCAGCGGCTTTGCCAGGTTCCGGGAAGGACGGAGGCCAGGGGCAAGGGATTCCGTTCCGACGAACCAATGGTCACGGTTCCAAGATCGCTGGTCTTCCCAGCGGTGACGCTCACGCTGACGTCTTTGATATAAAATCCCTTGGTCACGCGGATGTTGTAGGTCCCGGCCGGCACGAAAAGGAGGCTGAAGCTTCCATCATCACCCGTCCGTACAAAGAAGGGCTTGCCGGGAATAAAGATATCCGCGCCGGCGAGCGAAACCGTGGCATCCGCAAAAGCAAGAGTGCCGGTGATCGCGGTCACCTCTTTCAGCTTTGATGTGCCTGTTTCCAGTTTGCCGTCCGTGCCGACGTCATCTTCCGTAAGATCAAGTTTGCGCCTGACGCCCAGCGCGCGGCCGGTGCCATCATCGGGAACCTTCACCTGAAGGGTATAGCTGAAATCATCCGCTGTCGCGGGATCACCATCCGCCGTCAGACCTGTGGCAACGGAAAAGCTGGAATCAATTATCAAAGCCCCCGCCGCGACGTTGACACTGAAAGTTCCCGTGCTGTCCGTCGTTCCCTGCGCGACCGTTACACCATCATTTCGAATCAGCTCAACGTCTTTATTCTGCAGCACGGCTGTATTCGCAGGATCCTCGCCATTGGTCACATTGCCGGAAATAATCAACGACTGGGTGGGCAGCAGTCCGGCCTCACTGCCTGCCGCTAGCGTGTTGTAGACGACTTTGTCCGCAGGCTGATCCGAACATCCATGCATATTAATAAGCATGACACATGAAAGCAGCCTCCAGATTTTCATCCCGACCTCACTTTTGTAAATTGTTCTGAGTCTTGAGCTTTCAGTTTAGGTTTTCCCTGTAGCCCTGACAAGGCCGGCAGTGGTCCGTTTTATGCTTCCCATTCCTCGCCATTAGGAGGGCTCGCTCATGAAACTTTATATCTATGACCTCGCATTAAGACCGGATTATCATGACGTTTCGACTTGGGATGACAAGGTGCAGGAGGTCTTCGCCCAGCATGGTGAATTCCTGAATCGCGCTGTTCAGCATGGACGGGTGATGTTTGTGGGGCGCACGGATACGCAGCCCCAGGACAATTACGGGCTCGTGGTGTTTGAAGCGGATAATCAGGCTGATGCCGAGGAATTCATGAATCAGGACCCGGCGATTGCCCGCGGTGTGATGATGGGGCGGGCGTTCCCCTTTAAAATCCTGCGCGTGACCGATCAGGCCCGCAAGTGGCAGGCCTGGTAAGCAAAAAGTTAAAGCCATTCCGCACGGCAGAGGAGGCGGTGAATGCGCTGCATTTCCTCCTGCCCCGGAGGCCGCACCATGAAAGGCACCCGACGCCAGCGCGGATCGTCCTTGGCAATGGCCGGGGGATCGACGGCCAGGAAATAGGCGCCTTTTAATTTGGGCGTGCAGCTCAAAAAGACTTGAGTCAGAGGATACTCCTGACTCCAGCCCTGCATGCGGGCGTTGATCTCTTCAAAAAAAATCTGCGACTGCCGCAGACGTATGCGCGAACCGAGACGCGACTTGCCCTTATCCTGCAGATAGGTGAGCTGCGCGCGGCCCTGAGTTTTCCGTACCATATATTTTTGAATCTGCTTCGACGCGATAATCTCATCGGCCCGCGCCACGGCCACGGAAGCCCGCCCCGCCTGGATCAGCATGATTCCATAATAAGCGGGATCATCCACGGCGTCCTGCAGCTCCTGGCGATTCTTCCAGCCCGCACGCCTCAGAATCAAAGGCAGGCGACACATCCGATCCCCATGGATAAGGCAGTCCTCGTCGATCCGCGCCGTGTCCGCGACCGTATCAAACCAGTCGACGAATTCCGCGTAGGAAAGATAGCGTGAACGTTCCATATCAATTCACCACAAACTGTCGATTCACGAGTTTAAAATACATCCCGTCACGATCATTCATCAGCTGCTGGTGATCACCGCTCTGCACGATGCGCCCGCTTTGAATGACGAGCACGCGATCCGCATTCCTCACGGTGGAAAGCCGGTGCGCAATCACCACCGTGGTCCGGGATGTCATCAGCACATCGAGCGCCTCCTGGACAAGGTGCTCGCTTTCCGCATCCAGGGCGCTGGTGGCTTCATCCAAAATCAGCACCCGCGGGTCTTTCAGCATGGCCCTTGCGATGGCCACCCTTTGCCTTTGCCCGCCGGACAGCTGAATCCCGCGTTCCCCGACTATGGTTTCATAGCCCTGAGGAAAGCCTTGAATAAACTCATGCGCATGCGCCGCGCGTGCGGCTGCCTCCACCTCGGCATCCGTGGCTTCGGCTTTTCCGTAGCGGATATTCGCGGCGATCGAGGCGCTCAGAAGCACAGGATCCTGCGACACCACACCGATCTGCTGCCGCAGCCAATCGCCATCCAGCTCACGAATATCACGAGCATCCAAACACACGCGGCCTTGGGTGGGATCATAGAAACGGCAGATTAAACTCGCAATCGTCGACTTGCCGCTCCCGGATGGCCCCACCAGAGCCACGACTTCACCGGGCCTTATCACAAGGTCGAGATCCTGCAGCACCACCACATCCGGCCGCGAGGGATAGCTGAAATGAACCCTTTCGAAAGCCACAAGCCCTTCCACGCGCGGGAGAGTGTCCCCGCCTCGCAAGGGGATGGTCGGTGTGCGATCGAGTATATCAAACACCCGCCGCGCGGCTCCGCTGGCGGACATGAAATCGGTCCAAAGCGATCCCAGAGTCCCGACGGAAACGGCAACGGTCATCGCATAGAGAATGAAGCTCGTCAGGTCCCCGACGGTCATCTCGCCATCAACGACCAGCCGTCCGCCGTACCACAGAACGCCTGCAATCGCAGCGTAACCTAAAAGACCGGCAATGATCGTAATCACCGAAATACTGCGAATGCGCTTCCGCGCCAGCCCATAGGATTTTTGCACAGCCCCCGCATAGCGCTGCACTTCGGTGCTTTCCTTGGCAAAGGCGCGCACGGTTCTGACGCCCGAGATCGTTTCTTCGGCAATCGTCCCCGTTTCCGCCAGGGCATCCTGCACATCGCGCGAGATTTTGCGTATTTTCCGCCCAAACAAAGCCGTCCCGATCGCAATCGGCGGCACGCAGGCGAACAGGCCAAAGGCCAGCACGGGCGAGGTATAAACCAAAAGCACAAGGCCCCCCACCGCCGCCCCGAGATTGCGCATGGAAAGGGAAATGTTCACGCTCACCGCGTTCTGTAAAACCGTGGCATCGGACGAGAGCCGGCTCATCAGTTCACCCGTGCGTCGCGTATCGAAGAAGGCGATATCCTGCTCCATGATCGCCTTGTAAACCTGCTCCCGCAATCGGGCGACGATCTTTTCCCCGGCCGTCGTGAAAAGGTAATAGCGTATCCCTCCGGCCACGGCCTGCACACAGAAAACCACCAGCATCATCAGGGCCGCTCGATCAATCGCCGACCGCTGTCCCGACCCCAGGGCCTCGTCAATGATCACCTTCACGGCCTGGGGATAGATCAAGAGCATCCCGCTGCCCAGGATCAAAAAAATCAAACCGAGGCCAAGCCGCCCCCGTTCCGGCAGGGCCAGCTGCAAAAGACGTTTGAGTCCGGGATTATTGACGGATGTAGTCTGCACGGAGGGCCCTTCCACTGTGTCCATCCGCCTCTATCGGCGATGGGCGAAGGCCAGTATCAGCTGAAGGGGAGGGGCGTGGGAAGGAAAAAAACGCAAGGCTGCTGGACCCTGGATTCAGACGCAAAAAAGCCCTTGCGGGAAACAAGGGCAAGCTCATTCTTATTTTTTCTTCGCCTTCTTCTTCGCAGGCTTGGCGGCTTTTTTCTTCGCAGGTTTGGCTGCTTTCTTCTTCGCAGGTTTGGCCGCTTTTTTCTTCACCGGCTTTTTCGCAGCCGCTTTGGTGGCCTTCTTCCTGGCCGGCTTGGCCGCTTTTTTCTTCGCAGGTTTGGCTGGTTTTTTCGCAGCCGCTTTCTTCTTCACGGCCTTCTTTTTACCTGCAGGCTTCTTCGCTGCTTTCTTACCGGCAGACTTGCCCGCTTTCTTTTTCGACTTCTTCACTGGGGACGCGCCAGATTTTGTCTCCGGAGCGATAGCAGCTTCGTGTTCCACCGCAATCAGAGCCTCATCAATCGCGGTCAGAAGAGATTGGACTTCCTGATCAAGACTGACAGGATCATCAATCTCGTTCAGATCATCCAGGATCAGGCGCAGCGACTGATGAAACTTGCTGTCGATGCGGGCCCAGATTTCTTCCAGATCTTCACTGCGGGCATAGGCCGCAAATATTTCTTTCAGAGGTTCAGCCAATCGCGGATCGGAACGGATGACTGATGTAACGAGAGCAGGAAAATTATGAGGTTCGAAATCCATCATGGCCTCCGAGGCGAATGAACATTGATCGACAGCTTATGGTATGACACTTTGCAGGCGAGTCGGAACAATTTCTTTGCATCTCCCCTGAGATTCTCTCAGGAGAGCGCCGCGAAATCTATTGAAAATATGCGAAATTACAAATACTTATGATCATGCGCTGCGTGGCAGGGTAAACTTCAGAACTTCATTCAAGCAGGGCTGAATCAGGCGGACACCCTGGATCTTCATGCGCAGAATCCAATCCGCCGCCTCGGGCTGCGGGGCCTCCCGCACATGCGGCGCAACAAATCGAGCCCAGGCAAGAAAGGGAACGCTCTCGCCGCGCATGACTTTCTCCAGATCGATGCGCACGACACAGGACTCGCGTCCCTCATAGAGTGGGTGGAAACCGGAATAGGGCAAAACTTCGCCGGCAAAACGGACGTAAATCGGAGCCAGGGCATGAACGCAGTACCCCAGGAGCACGCGGCCCCCGCGCTGAAAGGCGGCCCAGGCGCATTCGGCCAAAAGAAGGGTCAAAAGATGACCGCGACGAAAATCAGGATGGGTACAAACCCGCGAAATCTCCACGCGGCCAGGACCCAGGATCATCCCGTCGGGCAGTGGCGTTAGCACGGCGCAGATTTCCGAGCGTTCGCGCCGGCCATTCAGAAAGAGAAGACGACCCGCCGCCACGATCTGGCCGCGCAGGATCAGGCGAATATGCAGAGCAACGCCATCAAAACGATCACGGCATTTCTCGATGTTATTAGTATGCAGAAGACGGCCATCGGCCTGGGCGGCCCGTAGCCTAAGCTGCAGAATATCAGTCGTCAGCTGCGGCGTGACCTCGACCCTGACTTCATCCAAAACATAAGGCGCCGGCAGGCCCTGTTCGTGAAACCAGCGGAAACCAATACGACCCGAATGTTGCTGCCAGAGCGTCTGCGCGATCCGATGTCTCTGCCACTGCGTAAGGGTTGCTTTCATGGTTGGCTCCTTCATGGGACCGTCCCCAGTCATGCGCCTGGGAATTCTGCATAAGGCTTGCCAGCCCTGGCCTTGGAAAATACCCGGCAGTTCTCAAAATTTAAGTCCGGGACCCCCTGCCCATGCTTCGTTTCTCGACAGGCATGGCCTTAAAATTGGACTACCTTCTGGAAAGTTTTGTCCCTATGAATGGACTAGCCGCCCGCGGCAAGAGCCTTCGCATAACGGAAATAATCGTCCGTAACAGGCGGATTTCCTCGGATTTTCAGGCTCTCACAAGTCGGAAACCCAGGATCCCGATTTTGGTTGTATGTTGCAGGAGGTTTGTCATGCGCCCGGCTCAAGCTCTGATCATCAATCCCAAAACCCTGACCCCCGAAAAGCGGGATAGTCTCCTTGTGGCCCAGAGCTATCTGCGGTCCACTTTCCGGAAGGTTTTGGTCGAAGATGGTTCCGTCGATATCATAGAGGAACCACTGTTTGTCGAAGATCCGCATATATTCGCGACCTGGTCCACCCAGTCCTGTCTTCTGGGAGCCGGTCTTAAAATTGGAGCGCGTCTGCAATTTGATACCGAGGAGGGTCGCGCGCTGCAGACCATGCTGCGGAAAATGCCCGCGGATTCCAGCGACGAACAGATGGTGGTGCAGATGCAGGAAACTACGGATCTGATTCTGCTCGATCTGCAGCGTCACTGCCAGGCGGCAGGCCTGATCACCGGGATTAGCCAGGCTTCCCTTTCGAAGGCCTTCAGCAAGAGCCAAAGACCGTCCTATCAACTGCGCGGCGGAGCGATTGATACCTGGCAGCTTCGCATCAACGATCTGGTGTTCTACTGCACCACGCATGTGATCTTCGATGACGGTCTCGACCTTGTGCTCCTGAGTCAGAAGCTCGCCGCGTCCAGCCGCTGAAGCTGAGCGCTCACCGCCGCGATCTTATCCGCAGCGACTCCCTGTTGGACAAGGAAGGCCCGCATGGCCCCGGCAAGGTCCGGGACCTCTTCGGGCCACGCCCCGAGCATCTGCTTGAACGCATAGGCTAAAAGCTTCGGATGCCGATATTCCCTGATTCCCAGTTCATTGGAACGATCGAAATCCGCGGCGATGGTTTTCCACGGCACACCCAGTGTCGCTTCCAGTATCGCGCTCATGACCCCGGTGCGGTCCGTGCCGAGGCGGCAATGAATCAGATAAGGACCGGGATGCGTGGCCATGAAGTCAAAGACCTGCTGCAGGGCATAGGCATAGGCGGGACTTTGGGGTGAAAAATAGGAATCCTCATAGCTGGTGATGTGCAGAAGGACTTTGCCCTCCGCCACCAGACGCGCATAGTAAGCCGGCACTTCTGGGCCGACGACATCGGCCGTATGATCGGCAAGGTTGATGACGGCGTTGATGCCTTTGTGTTCCATCAGTTTCTGAACGGCCTGCAAACGATCCGCTTCCGATTTCAAAGCGCTACGGCTCGGGATGAAGGGATGATAGGATCGAAAGAGCATGCCCGGCGCCAGGTCTCCGCCGCCCAGCTCACGAAAATTGCTGAGCTGCTCGTCACTCGCATACTGATCTTTGACCACGGACGCCTGCTGATCCCGCCAGGCAATCGACGCGGGATCATCCCCGGGAAAGAGCACCACGAAGTTGCCGGTGAATTGATAGCCCGGAGCTTCCGTTTCCGCCCCGATCCACTGCGTATCATTCACAACGAACTTATATTCCGGCTGACCGCTGTTGCCGGGTATATCATAATCACTGCGAGGACGCGTGACGCGCCATACTCCATCCGGTCCCTTTTGCAAAGGCCAGGAGGATTTCATCCATGACGTAAAAGATCCACGCAGCACGACACTGCGCACGTTCTGAAGTCCGTATTTAGTCGGATTAAAACCGATCGTCATCCCATCTTCGGCCCAAGCTGCGCCTGCAGTGAGCCAGAGCATCAGCACACAGATCCATGAACGCATCATAATCTTTTCTCCCAGGGGTTGTGAGCCTTGTCAGGCGGCCTCATGATGCCGAAGCTGGGCAGGGCTCGCAAGATTAATGTAAAATGGCGCTGCAGGGAGGTAGCTATGATGGATTTGCTCAGCCAGGTGGATGAATACTGCGAACGCACGGACTTTCACCTTCTGGCCGAACCCTTGAATTTATTCAGTAACCTTTTCTTTTGGGTGGCGGCGCTCCTGGCGATTCGCGAGATCCGGCGGCGTGCGATTTCACGCAAAGGCTATCTCTGGGGCCTTGTGCTGCTTGTTTTCATGGTGGGACTTGGTTCGGGACTCTTTCATAGTCTGGCGACGCGCTGGGCCAAAATCTGCGATGTGAGCTTCATCGGTGTCTATGTCGTCTGCTTTCTGTGGGGCTGGGCCCGCCATGTCATCCGCATTTCGCTGCGCGACAGCCTCAAGCTGATGGGACTCTTCGCGGTGGTGTCGGCGTTTTTTTATCTCATCTTTCTGAAGCTGCCGGTGAATGGATCGCAGGGTTATTTCGGAGTGGCCTTTTTCCTGTTCCTTTTGGGTCTTCAGCAGAAGGTTCAGATGTCGGGAGCCCGAACACTGACCTGGGCTTCACTGGCCTTTGTGGCTTCGCTGATCTTTCGGACCTGGGATGAGGAACTCTGTGCACTCTGGCCGTATGGAACTCACTTTCTGTGGCATAGCGGCAACGCACTGGTCTGCTATCTGACGCTCAGGGGCATCAGCGAGGAATGGGAGTGGCAGGAGGGAGGCCACCGCGGGCCCGAGAGCCCGCGGTAAAAAAGGTGCTTAGGCGCGGCAGCTGCAGCCAGCGGATTCCTGGTACTGCTTCTGACCGATTGTATACTGAGTGCAGATCGCAGCGTCCTGGATCCAGCCCCAGCCATTCACGGGATTGGAACCGGCGGTGCAGGCCGGATAGCCTTCCTTGCCGCTGGGATCATTGTAGGTTGGCAGCACGCAGCGATAGCCCTGGGGATCTGTGCCCAGGTTGCTGCTGTCTACAGCTGTTCCCCGTGGACAGATGCTGACGCAGCTGGAGGCCCGCAGACCGCGCGCCAGATTCTGCTGGCAGCTGACCTGCTGCTTCATCGCCAGACCTTCGGGACTATAGATCCACTCATTATTGAGTTTCACTTTGATAGGGAAGGTGAAGGAATCATCTTCCGCGACCTGATCGAAGAGAGTCAGGGGCGCGGCCTGCCAGACCATAGTGCCCTGGAATCCAGCCTGGTTCGCATAACGATACATGCGCGACAGGTAGTAAGGACGATCGCGGCGATAGTCATCGGGTTTGCCGTCGTAGCCCTGCTCGCTGAAGCCGGTTTCTTCCATGATGATGGGCTTGCCGTTCTTCGCGGCAATCGCGCCACGATCCTTGATCACGCAGCGATCAAACCAGTCAAGGTCCGAGGTGGGAACCGCCCAGTTATCGGGGTAAAGGTGCGTGGTCATGAACGAGACGTAAGGCAGAGCCGCGTTACGCGCGAAATCCACGCCTTTCATACCGTTATTGATCCAGCTGTGCTTGTTCATGCACTCGGGATCCTGATGCGAGGTGCGGTAGCCTTCCTCGCCGGTCGTGATCAGGTGATTGCTGTCCACGCTGCGGACATACTGGGACATTTCATTGAGCCAGTTATAAACGAGTTCACCGGCTTTATAGTTCGCGGGATTTTCAGCCGCGCAGCCGTTATAGGTTTTGTTGCCGACATCGGTACGCAGGCACTCATAGTAATCCGAGGTGTGCGCTTCGTTGGTCAGTTCGATCGCGAAAATGCCGGGATCGTCGCGGTAGCTGAGGCCCGTATAGGGGTTGGTACGGGTCAGGAAATTCCAGACGTGATTTTTGAAGGCCGTCTTCACCGTCTCGTCTGAATAGAAGTATTCCTTCGTCACCACCGCTTCCACGGGATTGTCAGGACGATTCAGCGCCGCACAGTCGCTGGCGTTATAGGTGAGCTTCAGAACATGGTGACTGCGTTTTTCCACGCAGGAATAGGTCATGTTCTTCTGGGCAGGAGTCGCGCGCTTGGCAAGGGTTTGCTCGACCCACCATTCCATGCCGCAGTACTCGTGCTCAAAATTCACGAGGGGCAGGATTACGCGGATTCCGTGTTGACCGGCAGCGGCGATCGTATAATCGAGCTGCTGAATGCCGTCCATATTCAGCGACAGGTCTTTATTTATGAAGGGCGGGGTGACATTGCTGCCTTTGGAACCTTCGCAGGCAAAACCCCAGAGGCGGATGACCTTGAAGCCTTCCGCGGCGTAGTTTTCCATCACCTTATCGATCTGAGGATAGGTGACGCGACCGTTTTTATATTCCTTGACGACATTTCCTTGGAAAGCTTCCGACATCGCCAGTCGATAAAAGTTACTGCCGACAAAATAGAATGGATTGCCGTCCACCTGGAAACGACCGTTGCTCACCTGCACAAAACTTTGCACGGCGGCCCTTGGTTTTTCCATAGTCTGGGACTCAGGCTGCTGGCTGCTGCAGCCCATGCTGCTCATTAAACAAAGGAACAGAGTTCCAAGAAACATCCGCATGGATTTTCTCCTTCATAATTGTCATAAGACCCATCGCAACCAAGGAGATACTTGATTTTTTTAGCGAGCGATAGTCAATTTCGTTGAGGGTTTATGAAAGGTGAAATTGCTGGTTTTATCCTGTAAAATCCATGCATTAATGCATTTGTTAACAATTACAACAAACTAGCTTTATGAATTAATGCAGACCGATAGGGATGACGCGGCCTCTGTCGCGAGGCGGGGACGCGATTGTTTTGCGGGAACACGCGATCAAGTATCCCGAAACGGACTCTTCCGATCCAGTTCCTCGATCGCAGCCTGAATCATCTGACGTTCTTCCTGGATAAAGCGTTCAATCGGCTCGCGCAAATTGGGATCCATGATGCGGTGCGCGCTGCGGGTCAAGCTGGGGCGGAAGCCTCGCTGGATTTTATGCTCGCCCTGCGCGCCGGCCTCAAAGAGTTCCAGGCGTCTTTGAATCGCGAACTCGATCGTCTGGTAATAGCAAAGCTCAAAGTGAAGATCCTGATAGGTCTCAAGGCTCCCCCAATAACGACCAAAGAGCGTTCTGCCTTTGAAAAAATTCAAAGCCCCCGCGATCGGCTGCTCCCCGCGACTGGCCAGGACGAAGAGGATGCGATCGGGCATCGCTGTGAAAACCTGCTCAAAAAAACCCGCCGAAAGATAGGGAATCGCATCCTTCTTCTCGGCCGTGGTCAGATAAAGCTGCTCCATCAACGCACCATGCTCAGGCTTCAGATCCGCACCTGTCAGCAGCTGAATGCTGAGCCCATGACTCGCGACCCGCTGGCGTTCCCTTTGAATATCCCGCCGTCTTTTCCCCACAAAGCTGTCGAGATAATCCTGGAAATCACGGTAAGCCTGATTCCGCCAGTGATACTGAAGGGAATGACGAATGGTGAAACCCTGCTCCTGAAACGCGAGGCATTCCTCGTCAGGAATGAAGAGCGCATGATCCGATGACAGCTGACCCTTTACCGCCAGCTGCAGGGAAAACTGAATCAGCCGGTCGCGCAGCTGCCGCGCATCGGCCCCTGGCCTCACCAGAATCCGGGGCCCTGTCGCGGGAGTGAAAGGCGCGGCATGCAGAAGCTTCGGATAATAAGGCCGATGAAAGCGTTGAAAAAAACGCGCCCACTCCCAATCGAAGATATATTCCCCATAGCTGTGCGACTTCACGTAACCGCAGAGTACGCCCGCCAAACCCTGCGCATCCCAGGCCTGCAGATAAATGGGATCCCAGCCCGAGCTTCCGCCGATGCTGCCGCTGTCTTCCAAGGCCTTCAGAAAAGGGTAATCAAAGAAAGGAAAGTCAGGCGCCTCCAATCCCTTCCAGGTGGTGGCGCCGATATCTTCAATGGACGAGCTGAGTTTGTAATCCATGTGCGTTCCCCTTGGTCGGGCTCATTCTATACTGAGCCCACGCGGGAAACAAAGCGGCTTTGCGACCGGGCAATCACGACTGGAGGAGGTTCAGTCCACCAGCAGATCGTATTTGGCTTCCAGAATGCTGTTCTGAAGAAGGACGATGTCGTCGAGTATGCTCTTCATCTTCGCCTCGTTCTCCCGCTTCTGGACCGCGTCGCGGCTGTGAGTGATCTTGGCCAGAGTGAGAAAGGCCAGGAAATTCAGTTGCGTGAGCTTCAGAACATCCTGCCGCGTGGACCGTTCGCGCAGTCCGTTGCGCACTTCATTCAAGAACTGTTCGCGCGTCACGGGTTTGCCTAGAAAAGCAAAGGCACCCATGTTCAGCATGCTGATGATGTCCGCCCGATCGGAATAACCGGACGCGAAAATCACGGGAATATCCGGAGATTTTTTGCGGACGTGAGCCAGGAGCTCCATGCCGTTCATATTCGGCATGCGCAGGTCAAAGATCATGAGGTCCGGGACGTCTTTTTCCAGGATCGCCACCGCCTCGCGCCCATCAAGGGCCCGCAGCGTGCGGATCGGCATGCCTTCCAGGTAGCTTTCGTAAAGATCGAGGATATCCTTTTCATCATCCACGAGCAGCACCGTGACCATGCTTGTCTCGGGCGTGAGCGCGGCAGGATCGTCTTCAAAAAAACCAAAGGCTGGAGCGGTCCTGACCTTCGGCGGCTGGCCTACGGAATAAACCGAGAGTTTGCTGACCGTGGCGCTGGTATCCCATTCCACGGCATAATCAACCTGCAGAGCGTCCAGCCAGTCCTTCAGGACATCATTGGCTTCAAACATGAGGTTCATGATCGCGTCATCGACCCCGAGCGTGCCGGCGCGTATCTGGGCCAGGAGTCCCTCGAATTGATGGGCAAAGCGCGTGAAGCTATCAAAGCCCACGATGGAACCGCTGCCTTTGACCGTATGTATCATCCGAAAAATGCGGTCGATGAGATCCTTGTTCCCCTTGTCCCGTTCGAGCTGCACGAAACAGATTTCGGCATCAGCAAGCAGTTCCCTGGCTTCCTGAACATAATCAGCACGCAACTTGTCATCGAATTCGCTCTGACTGGGCATACGTCCTCTCAAGGCTGTCGATCCCCTTATTGTAACACGGTGGAACACTCAAAAAAATAGCAGCGGCGCTGGCTCCTGCCTTGCCTTATGATGGACAGCAAAGAGAGACGAAGAGAGGGGGCTCTGGCGTGAAAAAGATCGTACTGACAGGTGGGCCGGGCGCGGGCAAGACGGCGGTCCTGGAGTTAGCGAAACGGCAATTTTCAGGGCAATTTGCCATTATTCCGGAGTCGGCCAGCGTGGTGTTCGGAGGCGGATTCTGGAGGCATCACACGCTTCCTGGACGCAGGGCCGCACAGCGTGCCATCTATCATGTCCAGCGGGAATTTGAAACCATGCTGGACGAGGAAGGTCTCGCGCAGGTCGCGCTCTGTGATCGCGGAACAGTGGACGGGGCTGCTTATTGGCCGGATGGTTTCGATGGCTTCTTTAAAGAACTCGGCACCACGCGCGCCCTGGAGTATGCGCGCTATGCCGCCGTCATTCATCTGCGCACACCGGCGAGCGAACAGGGCTATAACGCGCAAAATCCCTTGCGAACCGAAAGCGCGCTGGAAGCTCAGGCGATCGATCAAAGAATCCACGAGCTCTGGTCCGGGCATCCGCGTGTGACCATTATCAATAGCACGGACGATTTTTTGGTGAAGGCCAACCGGGCCCTGGCTGCGATTCAAAAGGAATTGATGGGACTTTCAGGCGGCAAATAAAAAAGGGGAGTTGAGATCTCCCCTTCTTCAGGACGGCCGCGTCTGCGTGAATTCATACAGACCGGAGTCGCTTTTTCATCGGAATCTAGCGCGACTTCGCGTAAACCGGAGCCGCTTCCCAGCCGCAGCTCTGACCTTTGTTCTGCTCTTTCAGCCAGCTTTGCAGCGGAGCAAAGTAGTCGATCATCGCCGATGCATCCATCTTGTTCGTGCCCGTGATCTGAGCCAGGGCTTCCGGCCAGGGCTTGGATGCGCCGAGTTCCAGCATCTTCTGCAGTTTTTCACCGGCAGCCTTGTTGCCATAAATCGAGCAGGTGTTCAGAGGACCTTTATGCCCAGCCGCATCGCAGAGCGCGCGGTGGAATTGGAACTGCAGAACATCAGCCAGGAAGTAACGCATGTAGGGCGTGTTGCCGGGAACATGATACTTCGCGCCGGGATCGAAGGCATCGGCAGGACGCGGAGCCGGAGGCACGACGCCCTGATATTTCAGGCGCAGATCCCACCAGTGCTTGTTCCAATCCTTCGCAGCGACTTTGCCCGAGAACACATCCCAGCGCCATTTATCGACGAGCAGACCCCAGGGCAGGAACGCGACCTTATCCAAGGCTCTTTGCATCTGTGAATTGATGATGGCTTTCTGATTGTCAGCGGTCGTTTCCAGAAGTCCCACTTTTTTCAGGTAATCAGGCGTCATCGACAAGGCGATCGCGTCGCCGATGGCTTCGTGGAAACCATCGTTGGCGCCCGATTGATAGAGCATGGGCTTGTCGTAGTAATAAAGGTAGTAATAGTTGTGACCCAGCTCGTGATGAACGGTGATCAGATCCTCCTGATTGATCTTGATGCACATCTTGATGCGCGCATCGCCGTTATACTCGGGATCCCAGGCACTGGCGTGACAGACGACGTCCTTGCCTTCCGGCTTCACGAACATCGAACGTTCCCAGAAAGTCTTGGGCAAAGGCTTCAGACCGATCGAGGTGAAGAAGGATTCGGCCAGCTTCACCATTTTTTCCGGCGTATACTTCTGCTTCTGCAGCGCCGGCGTCACGTCCACTTCGGGCTGGCCCTTGTAAGGCTGCAGATCGGGATAAATGTAGTTCCAATCCTGGGCCCACATATTGCCGACGAGGTGCGCGGGCAGGCCGCCTTTTTTCGGAACCAGGGTATTGCCGTAGCGGGTGTTCAGCTTCTGCCGCGCATAGCAATGAAGATCCTTGTAAAGGGGCTCGACCTGAGTCCAAAGACGGTCGACTTCCTTTTCAAATTCCGCCGGCGACATATCATAGCCCGAGCGCCACTGGTCACCCATATCCGCAAAGCCGATGCTGCGTGCACCTTCGTTGCCGAGTTCGACAAAGCGTTCATAGAGCGGACGAATCTTCTGGCCCATCGTATTGTGCCAGCCAGCCCAGGCTTCCTGCAGTTCCTTGTTATTTTTGCTCGACGCGATCACATCTTCCAGAGCGCCAAGGTCCTTGCAGTTCTTGCCCTGCTTATCACAGACCTTGCCCTTGCCGTATTCGGCGTCCATGGTCGTCGTCACGCGCGCCAGCTCTTCGGCCTTGGCCTTGTCCGTAGGCGCCACGAGGCTGGCGCTGGTGCGGAGCAGTTGAATCTGGCGACGGGTATCGGCATCCAGCTTATCGAGGATCGGCAGAAAACGGGCGGATTCCTGGATGGCTTTGGTGGAATAGCTCAGATATTCCGCATTGGCCACGGCCGCCGCGGCTTCAGTTTCCGCGGTAATATTGGTTTGCTTGGCCCAATCGGCTTTCGATTGAGTGACGAGCAGGCGGCGCAGATCCTTATCGACCTGAGCCACAAAGGCTTTGGCTTCTTCCACAGTCGCCGGTTTGGACGCAGCGGGAGTTTCCCCTGCCGCATAGAGCAGACTGCTGAGGCCAAGGCCGAGAGTCAGTCCGAGACCGCTGATGGAATGTTTCATAGGAATTCCTTCTACGCAATTTTGACGCTTAAAAAGCTACATTATGGGCTGACAGACGCTGCAAGCTAGCAAGAGCAGCTGACGCTGTCCAGTCTGAAGGCTTGGCTGGCTGAAAGGCCCTGAGGCCCTGGTTTACACTCAATTCCGCAGCCGAAATGTGGTATCATGGCTAGGAAGCTGGACAGGAGTAACGGCTATGAACGCATTGGCAAGGTTCGCAGGTTTTTTGCTCCGGCTCATGGGCTGGCAGGTCGTGGGTCAGCTGCCGGCGCAGAAAAAATTCATTGTCATTGTAGCTCCGCATACATCCAACTGGGACTTTTTCGTGGGACTGGCCCTCGGCCTTCACTGGAAGGCGATGAAGAAGACGATCTGGTTCGGCAAGCATACGATCTTTGTCGGTCCTGTGGGGCGCCTTCTGAAAAAACTGGGCGGCATTCCCATCGACCGTTCGCATCCGCATCGGGTGGTGGGGCAGACCATCGAGGCCATGAAAAAAAGGGACGAGCTGATCCTCGCCCTGGCGCCCGAGGGCACGCGCAAGTGGACCGATCACTGGAAGAGCGGTTTTTATCTGATCGCCCTGAAGAGCAAACTACCCGTGGCTTTGGCTTTCATTGATTATAAAAATAAGCGCGTGGGGCTCGGCCCTCTGGTGCAGTTCACAGGCCAGGTGGAAGCGGACTGGGATCTTCTGCGGCAGTTCTATAAAAAAGAGTGGGCGCGTTATCCCGCTGACTTCAGTGAAATACGCGCCAAGCGGCATTAAAGGAATTCGATGTCGTCCTCTTCCTCGGCCGGGACGGCTTCGGTGAGCGTCGTCAGTTTCTGCCGCGCTTCCTGGCCGGTGATTTCATACTGAGCCGATACGAGGACCTGCAGCTGGGGATTCGACACGCGGAAGACCAGCGTTTGACTGCTCCAGTTCACATCTTCGAAAAAGATTTCGCTGAAGCCTTCCAGATCGAGCGGGATGCTCTGACCCAGCTCCAATTTCAAATGCGCGATATTCCGCTTCAGGCGGCCGCCGAGGACGTTGCAGAGTTCTTTCATGAAGTCGATCGCGACCTTGTCCGAGACTTCATTCCAGTTCTTATGCTGGCGCACGGCGGCGAGTCGCTTGGCCTCTTCCAGATGAAAATGGATCTTCAGAAACATGCGCATCTGGGCGTTGCTGAGGAGCATGATGACCATATGCTCGGCGAAGGCCAGATCCTTTTTGGGAATCGGGGCGATGTTCAGCTTTTCCGAAGGAACCTGCTTCTGAAAGAACTCAGAGAGCATGCCGGAGATCGAATTTTCAAGGTTCTGATGGATGGGGTCAGCGTGCATGGGTCCCTCAGGCTTTATAGGAGATGAAAATCATCGCGACATCATCCTCGACTTCTGTACCTTCCCAGCTCTGCTTCATGAGTTCCAGGCAGCCGTTCTTCAGCTGATGGATATCACCCTTCATATCAACAATCATCTGCCTGATGACTTTTTCCTTGATGACCTGGCCGTTTCTGTCCTTGTTTTCCAAAAGACCGTCGGTATAAAGAACGATCGTATCGCCGGGCTGCAGGTTGAATTCATAGACATCGAAACGCGGATCCGGGCTGAAGCCCAGGATATCCCCGCCGCCTTTGATGCGCGACAGCTGACCCTGCTTCGCCTGATAGAGGAAGGGCAGGCGGTGACCGGCATTCAGAAAGCAGGTCTTGCCAGTGCCGATTTCAACCGAGATGAAAAACATGGTCATCGAAAGCCGCGCATCGGCTTTCAGGATCATGCTGTTGGCCGCCGAGGCCAGGAGCATCAAACGCTGCGATTGCGTATAGGACGCGAAGAGCTTTTCCTGATCATGGAAGAGCTGCTCCGTGGAATAGATCGCGCCATAGACGACGCCCGTGAGCAGGGCTGATGAAAGACCATGGCCGGTCACATCCCCGACGTAGACGTTAAAAATGTCGTCTGGCTCGTCATAGTGATAGCCAAACCAGTCGCCGCTCGTTTCCGCAGCCGGGACGAAGATGGATTCGAGCTTGACGGCCGGCGGCAGCGTGCTGTCGGGCAGAAGGGTTTCCTGGATGATTTTGGCTTTCTTGATCTCGTCTTCGATCTTCTGCTTTTCCGAATTGATCGCTTCCATCTTCTTATAGGCGTGATCCAGCTCCGTGGTGTCGGTGCCTTTGATCAGGAACAGGGGGATTTTGATGTGGCTATCGATCATCCGGGTGATCTGCCAGTAGATCTTGATCTCATCGCTCATGTCCTGATTCGAGAAGCTCGCGTTCTCAAAGGGGACCTTGTTCAGGATCTCGCTGAATCTGCGCGTCACGCGGCCTTCCGTCAGCTCGTCGATGGTGCGGCCGAGGATATCGGTCTTGGAGCGATTGAAAAACGTCATCCCATGCTGATTCAGGCGGTAGATGCGGCCAGCCTGGTCGGTGATGATGATGATGTCGGGCTGATTGTCGATGATGTTGCGGGAAAAGTATAAAGACGTTTCAAGAACCCTTATGATTTCATGGGTCGCAATGAGATCATGGTTGGTTTCTTTCATCCCGCGAGACTCCAACGGAAGTGGGACATATTCCTGTTAATTCTAACAGGTTTCCTGTCCGCCCGCTAAACTTCTGCCGGAAAAGCCTTCGGGCGCGGAAGGAGCCATCGCGGTCATTTCTGGAAAAAAGACTTCAAAAACCGTTTTTATTCAGGGCTTGTAACGTCGCTCTTCATCCAGGGTGTCCCACTTGAAAATCTTGAAAAGATAAGCGAGCGCTGGAAATATGCAGAGGGAGCCCACCACGAGAGCACCGACCAGCACACGCAAGGTCGCGGCCGGTGCCGCTGCTTCGTAAAAGCTGAGCGCGCGATGGTACGAGTCGGGCGCATAGTAAAGGGCGGTCGGATACTGGGCCATGAACCAGGACAGGATGATCGAGGCCACGAGCATGACGCTGAATGCGCGCGCCCAGGTCGTCCAGATCGAGCGATTGAGGCTGATCCACACCAAAGGCACAAGCAGGATGGCCAAAGCGAAGAAGCCGAGGCTCATCGGGTGCTGCAGTATCATCTGTAAGAGCGGTCGTCCCATGAATTCCGCCATGATCAAAGGCAAAGGCGCGATCAGAGAGGTGACGACCAAAGCGATCTTGGCCTTGCGACGCAGGATGCGGGTGAGTTCGATTTCATCCGCCTCGCCCACCAAAAAGATGGTGGCCAGCATCGTGCAGAAACTGGCGGTAAAAAGCCCGAGACTGATACAGAAGGGATTGAGCCAGGGATCCAAAAAGAGTTCCGCATAGGTCTTGGCTTCGGGATTGATCAAACCCGCCACCGACGAGCCGCCCAAAACACCCAGGAAAAAAGCCGTCCAAAGGCTGGAATAGGCGAAGATTCGTGTATACGTTCGCCGGTACGTGCGCGCCGTATCATAGTAGCGAAAGGTGAAGGCGCAGCCGCGCGCCACGATTCCGACGAGCACCGCCATGAGCGGCAGATGCAGATAGGTGCTGCCCTCGGTATAGACGCGGGGAAAACCCATGAATACGATCACGACCGCCAGGATCAGCCAGACGTGATTGGCCTCCCAGACCGGAGCCATCGCGTGGGTGATCAAAGCCCGCTCGTCTTCGCGCGTATCCTTGCTTAAAAAAAGTTCCATGATGCCGCCGCCCAGGTCGGCGCCACCAAAGAGCACATAAAAAAGAATGGCAAGCCCCAGAAAAATGAGAACGACATCCACCATGCTCATGCCGACACCTCCTTATCCTGGGTCTGACCGAGATCCTGCTGCAGCGTCGTGATCTGGCGGCGAACGAGCTGATAGACGACCAAGCTGAGCGCGAGATAAATCACGAGGTAAAGAATAAGCGTAAAGATGATGCCCGGCCTTGGGGTCAAAGCATCGGCCGTTTTCAGATAGCCGTATATCACCCACGGCTGCCGTCCCACCTCGGTGACCACCCAGCCTGCCTCGATCGCAATCAGACCGAGGGGGGACATGGCCACCAGAGCCTTGAGCCAAAGCGGTTTAAGAAAATTCTGCGGCTTTTTCCAAAGCCAGAAAAGACCCACAATCCCGACCAGGGCCATAAGCGTTCCAATACCGACCATGATCTGAAAGGCGATATGCGTGACCACGACCGGCGGCCAGAGCTCCCGCGGAAAATCATTCAGACCCTTCACCTCGGCATTGAAATCGCCAAAGGCGAGAAAGCTGAGGGCTTTGGGTAGGGGCAGCGCATAATCCGTGCGCCGCTCTTCCACATTGGGAAGGCCGCCGATCAAAAGCGGGGCCCCTTTTTCCGTCTCAAAATGCCCTTCCATGGCCGCGAGTTTAATCGGCTGGCGCACAGCCACGCTTTTCGCAGCAAGGTCACCGCTGATGGGTTGAATGATCGCGGCCACCGCGCCCACCATAAAGGCGATCTTCATCGCCTCATGGTGCACAGGATGTTTGAGCTTGAGGTAAAGCAGCGCGTGCACGCCGGCAAAGGCAAAACCAACCGCCTGAAACGAGGCGATGATCATATGCACGCCCTGTCCCAAAGCCGCTTCATTGAACATGGCCGCCCAGGGATCTATATTGATCGGATGGCCATTATTCCAGTCAAAACCCGCCGGGCTATTCATCCAGCCATTGGCGCAGATCACAAAAAATCCCGAGGCCACACCGGAAAGACCCACCATCACCCCGCTGAGCCAGTGGCTGCGCTCGGGCAATTTTTTCCAGCCGTAAAGAAAGATGCCGATGAAAATCGCTTCCAGGAAAAAGGCCGCGCCTTCCCAGGAAAAGGGCATGCCGATGATAGGCCCGGCATGAATCATAAAGCCCGGCCACAGAAGGCCCAGTTCAAACGACAAAGCGGTTCCCGATACGGCCCCAACCGCGAAAAAAATCGCCACGGTCTTCGACCAGGCCTTGGTCAGGACGCGGAATTCGGGCCTTCGCGTTTTCAGATAACGATGGTGAGCGATGGACATGAGAAAGGGCATGGCAATGCCGACGGCTGCGAACACGATGTGGAAACCAAGACTCAGAGCCATCTGAGTCCTTGCCGCGAGAAGATCGGTCATGGTACCTCCTGAACTGGCACCTATCGCGATTTCGAGCGCTTTTTCGCCTTGGGAGTGCTGGGTTTCGAAGACGGCCCCTCGGCTCCTTCCGCCGTCTTTTTCAGCTCGCCGGGTTTCACTCGTTCGGCAATAAACTTCTCAATCCGTAGGTGTATGAATTCCGGTAATTCCAATGGCCCGATATGACTTCCGGTGGGCAGAGTCAGAAGGTCAGCACCGGGAATGCTTCTATGGAGTTTCAAACAGATCGGGTAGGGCGTAAAGCGATCCTTGTCGCCGGCCACCACCAGGGTCGGAACCTTGATTTCAGGCAGAAGGTCTTCCGCCGAATGACGCGTGGCGCCGTCCAGCGCCGCAATATAAACAAGCGGCTTCATGGCCCCGACATCTTCAAAATAAACCCGAAAATCCCGACGTCGCGTCAGCCAGGGATTCACTTCAAAGAGCACGGCATAAAGATAGGCGATCTCGGAATCCAGGAGCGGACGCCAGACTTTCTGAATATGCTGGTCCCATTTGAAAAAGGCTTTTTTCAGCCAGGGAAGGGCCTTGGCGAAAATGGGATTGCCATGCACATGACGCAGGGCTTCGCCATAAGGTCCGTTGATCAGGATCAAACCGCTATAGATGGAGCGCTTTTGCCGATAGCATTCGAGCGCGACCTGCACGCCCATGCTGTGACCGACCAGGATAATGGGGCCTTTGACATCCAGGTAATCGAGCAGATCATTGATGTCTTTGGCAAAGGTTTCCACGGTCATCGTATCCAGGTTTCGGGGAATGGCGGAGTCGCCGTGCCCACGGTACTGGCTATGAATGATGCGGTACTGCTGCGCAAAATAGGGAATGAAATATTTCCAGATATATCCAGTACAGGCGACGCCATCACACAGGACCATGGTCAGAGGGCCCTGGCCCACGCTTTGATACCAAATGTCGGTTGCGTCTGAGCTGGTGAAAAAGCCTGTTTCCCTGGCTGGCATGCTGGCTCCTGTGGACCATGGATCGTAAAAGGATCGTCGCATAGTGTGGCACGAAAACCGTTCACACGGAAAGCCCTATGTTCGACGTTTGATCCTGAAATACGAGAGGCCACATCGGGGAAGGCGCGGGACCTGACGGACGCATTCCCGGCCGTCAGGCTCTTTGCAGGCATAAATGAGTGACAGCCGTTGGCGGCGAAAGCCTCAAAGGATGCTGGAAGCCGCGCGAATTCCCGAGATGGTCCAGCCGCTGTTGGTTCCACCGGATGAACTGCAGCCGCCGAGGGTATGTACGCCCACCAGCTGACCGCTTGTATTCAGAACGCCCGATCCTGAGCTGCCGCCTTGCGTATCGAGGCCTGCATAATAAATGCGCGAGCCGCTGGCGCTGCCGGAAAGCGAGCCGAAGGCCACCACTTTGGGCCTGGCTTCCGGATGCTGAATAATGGTGAGGCTGCTCGTCGCCGAACTGCCCAGTGGAGTGGGTGTCACGCCGGGATCAGCGTTCAATTGAATCAGCGCATAATCCGGCGAGCTGCTCGATTCAACAAATTTGCCTTTGACCGTCACGACCGGGCCGTCGGCATTGGCTTCATAATTGAATTCCACGGATGCGCTCTGACCTTTGCTGCCGCAGTGGCCTGCAGTCAGGAACAGATTCTTATAGGCTCCGACGGTGCCGATGTAAGTTCCCGAACAGTTTTGATTCAAGCGACCGACAGCCTCTTCACGTTCCTGCACATAGGAGACTGTGCCGCGATAGTTATTGATAGCCACAAAGTCCTGGGTTTTGCCGCAGATGGATTTGACTTCACTGGTTTCCACTGTGCCGTCTCCGCAGCCCAACATAACTGTCCAGCCAGTCAATAACAGAGCCCAACAAAATCTCTTTTCTTTTAGCATCTTATTTCTCCGCTAAGGTCGCTTTGATTTAGTATTATTTAGCTATTACAAAAAATGCCTTAGCAACATTAACTAAAACTAAACGACAGTGCGAAAGATACAGGAGGGAAATGGATACAGTGACTTTTCGTCATGAAGTCAGCATGTTTCCAGGAAATCCTGAATCCCCAAGCGGCGGATGAATTTTTTTGAAGAGACTTCCTGGGCTCAGGCTGCTGCGTGGGCCACTCGTTTCCTAAGGGCCGCGTGCATCGCCTGAAAGCGCCTTTGCAGAAGCTTATGAAAGATGCGGAAGAGGGACGAGGCCATAAGGCCCTTGATATCTTCTGTCTGAATGACAAGGGACTGGCCACCTGGGCTGTCTTCCACTGTAAAGCTATGGCGCGCCGTGTAAAGCCAGGGAATGAACGCCTTGTAATCCCAGGCCAGCATGGTTTTGGAAGGATCCACGGTCGTCACGCGGCAGCTCAGCGGCATGGCCGGCCCAAAGCCCATGGAAAAGAACACGCGAATTGCCTGTCCCACCTGCGGCTGGCCGTCTATGCGGACGATATAAGGATTCCAGTCCGCATAGCGAGTCCAGTCCACCAGCGTTGCAAAAACCTGCGCACGCGGGGTCGGCAGCGTCTGAGTATCCTTCACCAGCGTTTCAAACATGCGGCGTTCCTCCTCATCTTGATCCTATCATAAGAGCTTATGCTACACTCAGCATTGGGATGAATTTCGCTGGACAGGGCCTGGGTTTGATGGTCCGATCGCCCGGTGACTTCATCAGGAGGAAGCACCATGGTCTGTCGACTCGCAATGGATCTGGGAACCGCCAAAACCATTATTGCCGATGAAACCCACGGCATACTCTGCAAGCAGCCAAGCCTTGTGGGATTTGATAGCAAGAGCCGTCGACCCGTGGCGGTGGGAGCGAAAGCCGCACGGCTCTTCGGGCGCACGCCGCATTCGATCGTCATCACGAGGCCACTCAAGGCCGGTCGGGTGCACGATTTCGAAGCCGCCGCCATGATGCTCCGATCCTTTTTCGAATCCCTCTCGCTCCGGCCCCGCAATGTGCAGCTGGTGGTCGGAATCCCGGTTGGACTCACCGCTGCGGAAAAGCTGGCCTTGCGCCATCTCCTGCGGGATCTCGGCGTTCGCAGTGTTCATCTGGTGGAAGAGCACATCGCGAGCGCGGCCCATGAAAGTCTGAATCTGATGCAGGAATGCGCTGGCGTCATCATTGACGTGGGCGCGGGGCTGACGGAACTTGCGCTTTTAGGGTCCGGCACCGTCCTCGCCTCGCGCAGTCTTTCCTGGTCCGGTGATCGCCTGACCGAAGAGATCGAACGCATCCTGATTCAAAATTATGCGCTGCGCCCCTGCACGAGCATCGTGGATTCGGTGCGCTGGCGCCTTCTGCATCCCGAGCAGGATCCAGGGCCCTGGATTTACCGCGGCTATCATCTTCTATTGAAACGCGCCGTGGGATTTACTTTGAAAAAAGAGGATTTCTTCGGCCTTTTGCCGTCTTTTTGCGATGATGTCCATAAGGGTCTTTTGGAAATACTGACGGAAGCCGGAATCCCATCCCACGATGCGGCTCTCTATGATGGTGGCCTGACCCTGACCGGATCGGCGCTGCCTTTGGATCTTCTGAGCAGGAATTTGGAAACCCGCACCGGCCTGCCGGTCCATATTTCATCCGAGCCCAATGAAAGCGTTGTGCATGGCCTTCGCAGGATGCTGACCTACGCCGACTATTTTTGATAAGGCCGCGGCTATTTTTTCCGCTCCGTACGCACCCAGGTGGAAGGCGCTCTCTTCAAGAGAAGCCCGGCCTTCCAGAGCGCATACACCGGCGCGATCACAAAGAGTTTGATGTGACTGCGCGGAACCTTCATCACAATAAACGGCATCAGAAGATAAATCGCAAGATTCAGAATCTGTCCCAGGGCGAGGCCCAGACACACGCCCTGCAAGCCCTCCAGGAGTTCGGTGGACTCGGTCTGATAGAAGGCGATGGCGACGATCAAATTGAGAAGGAGCCGCATGACAAAGCCAGCCATCGGCGGCATATGAAGATCGCTCCAGTAAATGAAGCGGCGCGACAGCGGCCAGGGCTTCTTCAAAATCTGCGAACCAAAGGTCTTCCGCAGCTGCTTCCGCCCATGCTCCCAGCGCAGGCGCTGTGAGGCGACCGCGGCGGGATTATCGTCGATCATCTCGCCGTAGACCTTGACCTCGGGTACGAAGAAAACCCGCTCCCCGTTCATGCGCAGATGCCAGCTGAATTCCAGATCCTCGGCCAAACCATAGGCCTGCCAGGGGCAGCGTTCAAGACCCTTCCAGGAAAACGCCATCCCGTTGCCGCGCAGAGCCGAGCCGAGGCCCAGAGTATCCTGTCCCAAAAGCCAAAGGCCATTGAAATGCGCAAAGCCGAGGTGCATCAGCCGCGTGCGCCAGCTGTCTTCGCTGTTGGCGACCTGGTAATAGGCCTGAAGCCAATCCTGCCCGCTCTGAAGGCGACGATCGAAGGCTTTTAGAAGACCGGCATCCACAGTGGTATCGGCATCTATGATCACGATCGCATCGGGATGGGTTTCTCTTTTCTGCAGGATTTCGATCGCGTATTCCAGCGCGAAGCCCTTGCTCTTCTTCGTGTCATGAAAGCGTTCCAGAACCTCGACGCCCTCGGCGCGGGCCACGCTCGCGGTCTTATCCTGGCAGTTATCAGCGATGACCATGATTTCAAAAAGGCCTCTGGGATAATTCAGGGCTTTCAGACTGCGAACGGTCGTGGCGATGCTCGTCTCTTCATTATGGGCCGGCACCAGGATCACAAAAGCCGTGCCTGCTTCACCTTCCGCGCCCCAGGCCTTCTGCATTCGCCGCACTGCCGTATCCCAGATACGGAACATGAGCCAGCTGAAAGGCAGAGTGATGGCCTGGCAGAGGATCTGCAGAAGGAAAAGGGCGATAGACAGCATGAGCGATCCTTAGTAAGCAAGCTCCAGAAGATGCATGCTGAGAGGCTGCATACTGATGGCGACCTGCGGTCCCGGTTTGAGCTTGCGATTTTCTCCTTTGATTTTGCCATCATTGCTGGGCGAAAAATAAGTGAAAAGTCGCAGACCCTTGAGGGATGGCCAGGGCGAGAGGTCCAGGCGCAGGTTCTGCTTCTGCGTCACATGCTTATTCAAAAGTACGATGGTCACGCGGCGGCTGGCGCTGTGCCGGGATGCAAAAACCGAGACATGCTCCTGACTATTCATGGAGTTGTCGATCCATTCATCGCCGAAAGCCAGTCCTTTGCCATCATAATTGCGAAAAAGAAGGAAGGCGTAACGGTGGGTGCCGTCCTTCTTCGGAAAATCCCAGTACTGAGCCGCATGCAGTCCGGTACGCGCAAAGATCCCAAGGATCTCGGCCTGGGCCACGGCGCCGGCGACGTCGTACTCCGAACGGAAATTGTATTCACCGATGGAGACCTTCACATCTGGACGCAGGCGTCGCGCCAGCTCCTGAAGCCGGGGTATGAAATAGATCCTGTCGTCGATCCAGCTTTGATCGCGGTACTGCCGATCCCAGAGCGAACGGGTCGCATTTAAAAGCGCTTTGCGGCGACCGGGATCACTGTCGCTCCCCTGGGGCCAGCGATCCATTTCGGGATAATAGTGAACATCAAGCTGATCGAGCAGGGAAACTTTAAGCTCCTTTTCCTTTTTCTTCAGCTGATCCAAAAACCATTCCAGAAAAGGCTGATCGCCATGAGCCTTGCGATCAGTCTGCCTTTTCCCGGCGCTATGCGGACCTTCGATATCCCAGGCGGAATACTGCATTTCCATCCAGCCCCAGGCGGCCGGGCCGACGATCACGGCGGCGGGATCGGCTTTGCGAACGGCCTGGGCGAAGCTGATATAGCGATTCAAGTAGCTTTCATAGCGCAGGGGTTCATGCACCACATCACGATGGGTGCTATTCCAGAGCATGGGTTCGTTATCCATGATGTAATAGTGCGGATAAGGGCCGAACTGCGTCTTGAGCTGCTGCACCCAGGACGCCACGAATTCCGGGCTGTTCGGAATACTGGTGAGCTTGGGATCGCTCTTCAGCTTCTGTCCATCGGGCCCAATCCCGTTGCCCGCATCCCCATCAAAATTTTCCTGCACGGGAAACAGCGAACGCGGAAAACTCACCGATGCCCCATCCTTGGCGATCCAGGGCAGCATCGGCAGCGTGATGTAAGACGCCGCCTTCCGCTTGATGTTCTCGGCCATGAAGCGGTTGATCATCTTCGGTTTATCGGCCGCATAGTTATGAAAAAACCAATCCTGAGCCGAGTTCCAGGCGTCGATTTTATAGTTGAAGCGACTGCTGGTGTTGCCGCCCCAGCGGTAATTGGTGGGCTGCAGCTCCCAGATTTTTTCCTGGTCCCTGTCTTCATGCATATAGGTCCCGAAACCATAGATTTCAGGACTGATCCGGCGTGGATTCGCAGGTATTTGAAACCGTAGGGAATCGGCAGCCTCGGCCGTGGTGATGAACGAAAGCCAAAGAACCCAGGCCCCGGGAGTCAGTCGCATCATGGACCTCATAGAGGTGGTCGTTCACGAAGGTTTTTGCCTCAGGACTTTCAACAGGGAAACGGCGCTGATAATCGCCCAGATTCCTTCCAGGATGATAAAACCCAGCTGATTGTTGACGACCGCGGTCACGGTCAAGGCCGCCGACCCGAAAAGATTCATCGTCAGATAGGTCTTCTTATGGGCCCCATCGCGGGTGGCGGCCTGCAGCGCATAAGCCCCAAGCAAGAGCGCAGCACCGAACAAAGATAGAATCTGATCCCAACTCATAACCATGAGCGATCCTCATTTTTCGACCAATTGTCGATCGTGGCAAAGCCAAGGTCCATGGCTTTTTCAATCGTGGCTTTGACGATGTCCCCATCGGCAAAAGGCTGGTCATCCCCGATGATGGCGAGGATGGCGCCCGACCGAACGGCTGGCCGAGCGCTTTCGGTCTGCAGGAGTTTTTGATTCCACACCTGCGTCAGCGTAAAGAGCTGCGCGCATTCCATTTCCGAGGCGAGCACACCGGCGGCATGCAGATGCTCCATGTAGCGCTTATGCTCGGGCTGCATGGGACCTTCGCCGAATTCACGGGCATAAAGGGAATCTTTGGTATGGGTGATGCCCAGAAAAATTCTGTCCAGCATCTTCTGTTCAGCGGCCGCGCGCCGGACAGCATCCAAGAATTCAAGAGAGGCCTGAACGGGAATCGTGGGATCGAGATAATGCCGGCTCGTCCCCTCATCACGCACGGCGGCCGTGGGAATGACGAGACTGCCGATACGCAGGCGCTGCGGCTGCAAGGATCCAGCGGTTCCCACCCGAATGATGCGCCGCGCGCCCTGATGCAGAAGTTCCGTGGCGATGATGTCCATGCTGGGGCAGCCCATGCCGGAGCTCATCACGCCGATATCCAGATTCTGCCAGGTGCCCATATAAAAGTTGTGACGGCGGGAATGCGTGAGAACTTTGACATTCTGCAGGCGTTGCGCCATGGCCTCGGCGCGGCCATCGGATCCGGGCAATAAAATATAGCGACCCAGGCGGCCGTTGCCCTTCAAATCCTGGGCTGTGATGTTCATATGCATGGGCGCGAGCGGGGACGTTGATTGCATGAAGACTCCTTCGTCTGACTCAACCATCGTAGAGGCAATCCTTTGCGCGGTGCAAGAAAAAGGCTAAACTGAAAGATCAGCCCCCAAGCGAAAGGCCGAAACTGGTGAGTGAGAAACTCCGACTAGGCTATGCCAATATTGATGTGGTCGATCGAAAGGAAGCGCTGCAGCGGGCTGTGAGCTTTGCCCGGCAAAGTCCCTGCCGCTTCGTGGTCACGCCGAACAGTGATCATATCGTGCAGCTGGAAACGCGCGAGGACCTGAGGCTTGTGTATGAAGACGCTCATCTGGTTGTCGCCGATGGTATGCCGCTGGTCTGGGGTTCGCGTCTGCTCGGCAAGCCTTTGCCGGAAAGGGTGACCGGCTCGGAACTGATGCCGGCTCTTTGTGCCGAGGCGGCCCGCTTGGGTTTGCGGGTCTATCTGCTCGGCGGTCCTCCTGGTGTGGCCGAATTGGCTAAAGCCAAACTGGAGGAACTCTATCCGGGTCTTCTTATCTGCGGTACGGACTGTCCACCGCTGGGCTTTGAAAAAAATCCCGAGCAGGAAAGCCGCATCCTGGAAAAAATTCAGGCCGCCGCGCCCGACATCGTCTTCGTGGCTCTCGGGGCTCCCAAACAGGAATTGTGGATGCACCGTTCCGCGCCTCGCCTCAAATCCGGTGTCCTTCTTGGCATTGGGGCTGCCCTTGAATTCTGTGCCGGGACTGTCCGGCGTGCGCCTCTATGGATGCAGAAGATCGGGGCCGAATGGGTTTTCCGGCTTTGTCAGGAACCGCGCCGCCTGGCCCGACGCTATCTTCGCGACACGGAAATACTTCTGATTATTTTTAGGCAGTGGCGGAAGCGTTAGACTGGGCTGACGGGCAAGGTGCAGACGGCCCTGCTTTTAAAGCCCCGCAGGCCCGAAAGCCTCTGACAGCAAGGCCTGCAGGAAGCCAGTTTGATATGCGTTGGCTTGGCCCCAGACTTGGGCTTGTCTTTATTGAAGATTTTCCATTGACCAGAAAAATTCACTCATGTATTCAATGAGTCTCCATTGGTCAGGAAGAAAATCTGATCAATAAGGCGCGTTAGCCAAGCGGCTAGGCACCGCATTGCAAATGCGAGTAGATCGGTTCGACTCCGGTACGCGCCTCCAGACTCCTCTCCTTTTCATGACTCCCTTTCATAGTGATCGAAAATCGAAACTCAATCGAGTTGGGTGCTATCTATTTGAAGAACTGCAGAACGCTGCATAAGAAAGAAGGCTGAATCGCGCCCGCGCGTTTGATGGAACCACACAGCGAAACACGCTCCGAAAATGGCTGGAAATATGGGATTTCCCAAAGCCCGGAATGTCATTTTTTACGTCCAGGTTACGCAGGAGTCTTGGATCTGACTGCGGATGACCGATAGCAAAGGTCGGAATGTAAACTGGAGTGAGTTATGTCGTCTCGCCTTTCCCTTCATCGTAAACTTATGGTGGTGGTTTTCTCGTCATGTATGATCCTCACGCTGACCTGCGCGAGTGCCTGGTATTCCCTGAAACTCATGAAAACCAACGTCTTTGAGCTGACCGACCTCAGCGTGCCGAAACTTTCGCAGCTCTCGGATATGCGATACTTTGGTTCCGAGGTCGTACGCCTTTTCCTGAGAGTTTCCACCAAAGGCCTGCCTGAATCGGAAGTCACAAGGCTCAAAAAGAAACTGGAAGACCACGTGCAGCTTTATGCGAAGGCCGAGAAGACCTATCTTTCCCTGCCCTTTGAAGCAGGCGAAAAGGAGCTTTATGAAGCCCAGAATGCGAAGTGGCAGGATACGCTGGCATTAATCCAGGAAGGCGTCACGATCGTGACTCGGAACGATGCATCCCTGGACGCGCGACTGAAGGATTTGAATGCCACTTTCGTTCCCAAGGCCAAGGTTTCCCATAATGAATCCTTTGCGAAGCTTCATCAGTTCCAGTCGGATATCAGCAACGCCCGCCGTCAGCAGACGCTGAAAGTTGCGCGCATGGGGGATAGTATCCTGGCCGTCTTCGTCGTGTTGGGATCCGCTTTCAGTATCATCGGCGGCTTCATGTTCGCGCGTTCCCTATCACGTCGCCTGGAGCGTTTCGTTCACAATCTGGATCAGGAGGCCGCTCAGCTGAGTCGCGCGGCCCATTCGATCTCGGCCACGAGTCAGGCGTTGTCGTCGGGAGCCACCGAGCAGGCCTCGTCTTTGAGTGAAACCGCAGCGACCATGAACGAAATCACCGCCATGGTCACACGCAGTTCGAACAATGCCCGGGCCTCGCGAGACGCCAGCGTCGAAAGCCGGAAGGTGGCGGATGAAGGCATCAAGGTGATGGGACAGCTCCTTCAGTCCATTGAAGAGATGGATGAAGCCAACCAGAACATCATGCGGGAAGTCGCGCATTCGAATCAGAAGATCACAGAGATCATCAACATCATCGAAACCATTCGCGACAAGGCCAAAGTCATCAACGATATCGTCTTTCAGACCAAGCTTCTTTCCTTCAACGCCTCGGTGGAATCCGCCCGGGCGGGGGAAAATGGCAAGGGCTTCGCGGTCGTGGCCGAGGAGGTTGGGAATCTGGCCCAGCTCAGCGGCAGTGCCGCGCGCGACATCAGCATCCTCCTCGCAGAAAGCGTGGAGCGCGTTCGCGATACGATCACGGGTACCCAGAAGAATGTCGGTGACCTTGTGGCCTTGGGCGCGGATCGCATTAAAACCAGTCTGGAGATCGCGGCGCGGGCGGACAAGGTTCTGGCCGGCATAGCCCAGAATGTGAACCTCATGGAAAACCATATCAATGAAATCGCCATTTCCGCGGATGAACAGTCGCGCGGCATCCATGAAGTCAACTCTGCTGTGCATCAGCTGGATACCGTCGTTCAGATCAATTCGAACGCTGCAGAGGAATCCTCGGGCGCAGCGCTGAAACTCAAGGATCAGGCCCAGTCCCTTTATCGGCTCGTCACCGATTTGAAGTGCGTGGTCAGCGGATCGGTGACTGAACCTGTGCTGGAAAAAACCGTGAAGGATGCTGACAAGCCCTCTGAACACGACGATGCCAAGGTCTGGGACGATGCTGCTTAAGCCTGGCTGCAGCTCGCGAACACGCAGTTGAGGACGGCCTTCAGGCTGGATTCATAGTCGCGACAAGCCTTCTCCAAAACTTCGTGATCGTGCATCTGCGCATGGCAGTTCATGGCAATCGCAATCGAACTGCCATGCGTGAAGTCCACGAGGCAGACGAGCCATGATTCCCTGGCGCTGGCTTCCAATTTCGATGCGGCGAGACAGTCGCGGATGGCCTGCGTGATGCGCTCCGCTTCCCCGGAAAAAGCGAGGGGATCAGCGAAGATGGCGAGCGTGAGATTCGGATGCTGCAGCACCGCTTTATGATAGGCAATCAAAAGTCCTTCGATTCGTTCCCGGGCTTTATCAGGGTGCGGATCGCAGTCCCTCAGGACACCCGCATACACCCAATCGGAAAGTTCGCGCAGGAGCGCGGACCTGTCGGCGACATGGTGATAGAGAGCCATGGGCGTGATATCGAGGCTGGCAGCAAGGCCGCGCAGGGACAAGCCCGCAGCGCCTTTACGATCCAGAATATCCAAGGCCGCCTGGAGTATATCCCTTTTTTGGATCTGATCCTGGAGTTTGGGTCGGCCCCTTTGCGTCTTGGTCATCGCATGATCCTGTATCGGGATTGGACCAATCCGGAAGGAAAATGCTTGCAGTCCAGAAGCGTGAGAGACAGATCGCTGCTGAGAGGTCCAAAGAGAGGACGGCCCTGGCCTATCAGCACGGGCACTGTTGTGATGACGAGATCGTCGATGAGTCTTTCCCGCAGAAACGATTGAATCACAAGGCCGCCATCCACATAGGCCCGCTTCCATCCCTCATGGGACAGCTTTTCCATCAGAGCCCGCGGCTGAAGATCAATCACTCGAACCTTGCCGTGCAAGGCCTCCGGCACATCCGTGGCCTTAAGGCTTTGGGAGAGCACAATCACAGGCCTAGTATAAGGCCAGGAGGGGAAGTCACGAACCTTCTCGTACGTACCACGCCCCATGATAATCCCGTCGATATCCTTAATGAAGGACTCGTACCCATGGTCCTCCGCGGGATCGTCGCGGGACAGAAGCCAGGAAATATCACCATCGACCCGGGCTATGTAACCATCCAGACTTGTTGCGATAAATACATGTCCGCTCGTTGTCATAACCGCCTCCATAGGATTTATATACACTGTATAATTAATTCCAAAGGCTGTCAAACACCTCGGTTCCCCAAAGCAAAAAGGCGATCCGAAGATCGCCTTTTCCTATTCGCTTTTTTTTACAGATCAATAGCCAGGAGGCAGGACCACCGAGCGGAAGAAGGAGCGATAGATTTCGCTATCTTCATCCCAGTAACGGTTCTGCAGGTAGTCCCAGGTAAAGCGGCTGTAGCCATCGCGGAGCCATGGACGATCGCGACGGTTGGCGCCCCATGAGTTCTTGGCCACGAGAAAATTCATCTCGCCGAGCAGAGCTTTTTCTTTCAGCTCGGGGTCAAGGTCGCCTTCGGCCAGCGAGGTGAAGCCACCATCTTCGGTCGGCACCTTGTCCACGGTATAATCGTGGAGGACCACCATGTGACCACCGCCATCACCGAGCTGACCTTTTTCTGCGAGAGTTTTCAGGTTGAAGACGCCGTTCTGGTCGGGAGCATTGAAGGTGACATAGAACGACATCACCACAGGGTAATGATCGTTCAAAGCCTTCTTGATGCGCTGCTCGATATTCCGGTAGCGCAGCAGTTCCGCTTCCGAAACCAGCTGTTTGCCTTCCGAGCTGCCGTAAGCGCCGGGGCCACTGATCTGACGCCAGCTGTTCAGCATGGTCGACAGGGAGTACTGCTTGCCTGACTTCACGTCGACCAGCATCGTGTCGCTCGCCTTGCGGGCTTTTTCCAAAGCTGCATCCATGTTCACAGTGTATTTGCCGTCGCAGCTGAAGGCCTTGTCCAGTTCGGCACGGACGTACTCAGGAGTCCTGAGGTTCACATCGTGAAGCGTACCGTTTTCCTTGCCCTGAGCCATGATGTAGTCTTCGGCGCAGGACTGCGCTTCCGACATGCTTTCGGCAGCTTCGCTTTCGATGAATTCGGCTTCGGTGACCCAGCCGTATCTTCTGATGATCTCGCTCGACATGCCCCAGGAGCCGCCGGTGTTCAGCTCTTCCTCGGGAACCGGCTCTTTTTCAAGAAGTTTGTGATAAAGGTCCCAGTAGGTCCAATAGGTCTCGGAAACATCGACCTCTTCACCATTGGTATCCTTCAGAAGGGACTCCAGCCATGTGGCCTGGGCGTAGAGCCAGCAGTTGCCGATCGACTGGCGCTTGACGGCAGTGTGCTTGACCGAGGTGACTTTGACCGAACTTTTCTCTGTACTATTTTCCTGACAGCTGACGGAAAAAAGCGTCAGGGCCAGCATCGAATATTTCAGCATGTGTTTCATAGGGGCTTGTCCTCGCTTATTTCTTTAAAAGACGTTTTTCGGCGTAGTCCACGTAGCGTTGCGCTTCCTTGATCGAAGGCAGTTCGCACTTTTGCGGGCTTGCCACGACTTCAAAGACAAAGCTGCCTTTTTTGAAGTTGCTCAGGGCCAGATAGGGTCGAGCCGTTTCCGAGGTCCAGTGCCAGAAGTAAGGCTCACGATCCAGATTGCGGAGGTAAGCCGTGCGTCGGCTGTTGCTCACCACGTTCACGAGGTAGACGAGCTTATCCGTGGCGCCTTGGCTGGCAAGGCTGTTCCATTTCAGAAGACCGCTGGCTTCGGCATCCGCCAGAACTTTTTGACTTTTCTTCAGACAAGCCACGGCATAATCAGGCACGCCTTCCGTGCTGCGCTTGATTTCGTCGCCTTCCTCTTTGTCCCAAGGTGTATTGAAGAGTAGACCATTGGTGTCTTCACGATACACCCAGAACTGAGCGGGGTATTCGAACTGCAGCTCCACTGTGGCTTTCTTGCCTTCGAAGCTGGCTTCGATTTTTGTGAGGCCATGCTTGCTGGCCCGCAGGGTACCGTTACTGAAAAGCTTCACGGCTGCATCATTCTGCAGCAAAGTCACTTCCGCCTTGACTTCCCGGGTTTCTGCAGGGTTTTCGTAGGTCGCCGTCGTGCGCAAAGTCAGGCGCGTGCCGACAATGGTTTCACCTTCCGCAGTGACGGTCAAGCCGGTCAACACCTGTGCTGGCGAAGGTGTTGGCTCAGGAGAGGGCGCAGGTGTCGGCTCGGGCGAAGGAACCGGAGTCGGCTCGGGCGAAGGAACCGGAGTTGGCGCGGGAGTCGGCTCGGGCGAAGGAACCGGAGTTGGCGCGACAGGCCCTGGAGTTGGTTCAGGAGCTGGTATTGGTTCAGGAGCTGGCGTTGGTACAACAGGACCTGGCGTTGGTTCAGGAGCTGGCGTTGGTACAACAGGACCTGGCGTTGGCTCAGGAGCTGGCGTTGGTACAACAGGACCTGGAGTTGGTTCAGGTGCTGGGGTCGGAACCGGCTCCGGGCTTACGTCAGGCGTTGGGGTCGCTTCGGGAACCGGCACAAGCGGCGCGACTGTTGGATTTGGTTGCGTCGGGTCAGACGACGACTCATCCTTTTTATTGTCGCAAGCGGCGACAAAGGCGACAAGTCCCAAGAGGGCCAAAATTTTCGACATGTTTTTCTCCTGAAATTCCAACGAACAGTTCTATGGGCGAACCCTAGATAAACGGATACTGGCTATAATGCGGGGCGAACAAAATCAGATGCCCGTATAGCAGCAAAAATTCCTCTTTGCAAAGAGCAGGCCCAAGTATTTCTGCAAAGCTTGACATATC
>NZ_DASTAT010000041.1 GCF_035712445.1 Oligoflexus sp.
ATTTGTCAAAGCCACCAATCCCGCCGCTGTTTTGCGGTGGACAACCCAGAGCATCCCAGGTCTGGAAGCCGGCGCTTCCTTCTATTACGGAGATTCCAGCGCCAATCGACCCAAGTCGGATCTGGCGAAGAATTGCAAGAACGGCAAGGGGGATACCGAACGGGTCGCTCCCTGCGGATATCACAACACTCCGGTGCAGCTTCTGTCGCTTTTTGCCAAAGGGCAGTGGGGCGCCCTGCAGAGTCAGACTTCTTTGATGCTCGGGCGCATCAAGGGCAGCGACCGTATCAACAGCAAGAACATCAATCTTCCCAACAGCTACGAAGGTGCGGCGCGCACGCCCGTGGCGGAGGCCGCGTTCTCGGCCTGGACCGAATGGGGATATGCGTGGGAAGGCTTCGAGCAGGGCGATGCGCTGATACCGTTCGTGCGCTTCGAGCGTTACGATACCGTTCACAAAGCGGCTGCCGGTCAGCTGGATGATAGCCGTTTCGATCGGCGCGTGCTGGCGCTGGGTGCCGCCTACCATATTGAATCCACACTTTATTTCAAGGTCGACGTTTCGGAAAGGCGCTTCGGTTCGCGTGATCTGCGGCCCGAGCACGAACTGCGTTTCGGCCTGGGTTTTGTTTATTGAAACTTGCATTCTCACTATGGGGTATGACCATGTTTGCCAGAAAAATTTCGACACGCGTACTGCCGGCTCTTTGTGTACTGACTCTCGCCCTGGGCTGCCAAAAACCAGGGGAATCGGGTGATGAGGAGACTGCGGCTGCTTATACGGACGCGGACCTTGGGCTTTTGAAAAACTTTACCGATGACGTGGTGCTCGTGACCTATCACGATATGGAGAGCAAATCCCTTGTTTTAAAGGACGCTCTGATCACGCTGCGGGATAGTCCCAGCGAAGCGGCGTTTCAAGCCGCACGGGACGCCTGGCTTTCCGTGCGGACGCCGTGGGAGCAAAGCGAAGGGTTTCTGACCGGACCTGTGGATTCGCAGGGTCTTGATCCCGCGATGGATACATGGCCCGTTCAGCCGAATGAAATCAGCGAGGAGATCGCCAAGGTCGAAGGCGATCGCCTGCGTGATCTGAGCCAGGTCGGTGTTTCCGCCAAAGGTTTTCATGCGATTGAATTTCTTTTGTTCGGTGAGGAGGGATCGAAGACTCTGGCCACGCAAACGCCGGCCGAGCGGTCCTATCTTGTTTCGCTCGCCAGCAGTGTTCATGATGTGATTTCTGTTCTTCTGACCTCATGGGAGGAAAGTTTTGAAGGCGGGCCGTCCTATCGCGAGCGGCTTTTGAATTCCGGTGTGGCTGAAAATGGTGCGTTCGCGACGAGCCGGGCGGCCATTGATGATATCGTGGAAAAACTCTCAGGTATTGCCGATGAAGTCGGCACGGTCAAGATCGGTGGTCCGCATGGAGATAAGACCGCTCCGATTGAAAGTGAATACTCGGATAATTCAGTCCGCGACTTTCAGGATAACATCCGTGGCCTCCGCTTTGTCTATCAGGGCAGCACCACAGGTGCGGTGAATGCCTTCAGCATCAAATCCCGTGTGAAAGCCAAAAATCCCGCCTTGGATACCCAGGTTGAGCAGCTGATTGATGACGCGATCGCTGCCATTCAAGGTATTCCCGCTCCCTTCCGCACGTCCGCGGCGTCCCCGGCGGCGGATGCAAAAATCACCGCGGCTGAAACTGTTCTGCGGGAACTGCGCGATCTTCTTGCGACCGACGTTGCGGAAGCCGTGAAGTAAGAAAAAGAGAAGGGGAGAGCCTATGCGTGCGCATCATGGAGCCTGGATTTTAACGTTGATGATGGGCGTCTGGTCCTGTAGTCCGCGCGGGCGTGATCAGGAGGACGAGGGTTTGCCCGTGATCCCGGCCGGCGGTGAGACCACTGTTCGTTCCCGCACTTCGAATGCCTATACCATGCCGGCTGCGAATTTGGATGAAGCGGAGCTGAATCTGCATGCGGCGGGTGACAGCATGTTTGAAGCCGCGTTCGTCGCCGGACCTTCGAAAATCAATCCGGGACTGGGACCGGCTTTCAATAACAACAGCTGTGAGTCCTGTCATCTGGGGAACGGGCGGGGCATGGCAACACTGGGCCAGGCGGGATCCTTGAATTCGCCGATGCTGGTGCGCATCAGTCTGGATCCGAGCCAAGCGGCTGATTTTTTGGGAGCCGACACAAAACCTTTGGGACATGGACCGATTCCTGTTCCCGGTCTGGGCGGCCAGCTGCAGGACCAGGCGGTATCGGGAGCCACAGCGGAAGTGACCATCACTTTGAATTGGAGCCCTGTCGCAGGACAGTATGATGATGGAACGCCTTATACTCTGAGACTGCCGGTTTTGACTTTCTCAGGACGCGAAGACAATGCCGCGCTGATGCAGAATCCTGCCGTGCTGCGTTCTTTGCGGCAGACACCGCCGGTATTCGGGGTTGGTCTTCTGGAGGCCGTGGCCTTGGAAACTTTGGAGGCGCTCGAAGATCCTTCGGATCGCAATCAGGATGGCATTCGCGGACGTTTGAATCGCGTGTGGGATCCATTGAAGCAGGAGGTGACGGCGGGACGATTGGGTTGGAAGGCATCGGCGCCGAGCGTTCTGGTGCAGACGGCCGGGGCCTTTGCGGAGGACATGGGCGTTCATAATCCGATTTTTCCAGATGCTGATGGAACCGTGGAAGTCACGCTGGATCAGGTGAAAGGAGCGGCTTACTATATGCAGACTCTGGCTGTTCCCGATCGGGATCGGACTTTGGCGGGTTCGCGCGCGGGTGAAAAACTGTTCCGTGATATCGGCTGCGCGTCCTGTCATCGGCCGAGTCTGACCACAGGATCGGATCATCCGATCGCGGCTTTGCGGGATCAGACCTTCGCCCCTTACACCGATCTTTTGCTGCATGATATGGGGGAAGGGCTGGCCGATGAGCGCCCGGATTATCAGGCCTCGGGCCGGGAATGGCGAACGGCTCCACTTTGGGGAATCGGCCTCGCCCAAACTGTCTTGCCGGGAAGCGGGTATCTGCACGATGGACGCGCGCGGACTTTGGAAGAAGCCATTCTTTGGCATGGTGGAGAGGCGGAGGCATCCCAGAAACGATTCAAGGCCTTGCCCGCAGCGTCGCGGTCGGCCTTGATCATGTTCCTGAAGTCTCTTTGAACGTGAACGAAATTATTCGTGCGGCTCGTCATACCATTTCTCATCCACACGGCGACGGTGGATGAGATGCCAGGCTTCCCCGGCGAAGATTTTCCCGTATTTCAAAAGCTCGGGATCGTCCATGGTGCCTTCAGCCCGAATCACGATGTTCAGCTGATCGACCTCTTTGGATTTTTCGAGAAGAGTGGCCGCGTCCTCACGAGCCTGGGCATGGTTATCATAGAAGACCACCCCGTAGCGGCGCATGACCGGAGGCGCTTTGCGGGTAATCTCGACCGCCTGAGCGGCCTCACCCTGCTGGCGAGGCGGACGCTGGCCGCCGCCACCTCCACCACCACCTTGTTGAGGGCCACCGCCGCCCCCGCCTCCACCGCCGCGACGACGACGATTGCGGTTGCGATCCCCTCCCTGATGACCGGAGCCTTGCTGATTGTTGGGACGTCTATTCAATTTCTCTCCCCTGACGCGATGAAAAGAGGTCGCCCCGTTTTACACAGGCTTCCACAGCCTTAAGGATGACGACAGGCTTCCACTACTTTCGCAATGGCCGCGGGGATCGTCAAGCGTTCCTGCTGGGCCGTATCACGATTCCTCAGGGTGACCGTCTTGTCCTCGATCGTCTGGGTATCGACCGTGATACAGAAGGGAGTGCCGATCTCATCATGCTTGGCATAACGCTTGCCGATACTCTGCGCATCATCACAGGCCACATTCAGACCCGCACGGCGCAGTTCCTTGGCAATCGCTTCGGCCTGCTCGGGCTGGCCATCTTTTTTCACAAGGGGCAGCACCGCGGCTTTGATGGGAGCCAGGGCGGGATGAAGTTTCAAAAGAACGCGCACCTTTTCCTGGCCGTTCGCATCCACGCTCTTCTCTTCGCAGTAGGCGTCGAGCAGCATGGCAAGGACGGTACGGGTCAGGCCCGCAGCGGGTTCGATCACATAAGGCACATAACGCCAGCCGGTTTTGCCGGTCTCGGGATCGACCTTGTTCTGATCGAAGTAGCTGAGTTTCGAGCCGGTGGCTGCACCATGGCGCTTCAGATCGTAGTCGGTGCGCGAGGCGATGCCTTCCAGCTCACCCCAGCCCCAGGGATAAAGATACTCGACGTCATAGCAGTCGTCGGAATAGTGCGCGAGTTCATTGTCCTCGTGCTGGCGCAGACGGAAATTCTCGGCGGTATTCGCATATTTTTTATACCAGCCCATGCGCTCGTCGGTCCAATACTTGAGCCAGCGATCCTGGGTGCCCGGTTCGATGAAGAATTCCATTTCCATCTGCTCGAATTCGCAGGAACGGAAGATGAAGTGCTCCACGACGATTTCGTTGCGGAAGGATTTACCCTGCTGGGCGATGCCGAAGGGGACCTTCATCGAAGTGGTCTGCTGCACGTTCAAAAACTGAACGAACATGGCCTGGGCCGTTTCAGGCCGCAGGTAAACCAAAGAACGCTTCAGGCATTCTTCATATTTCGTGCGCATCTCGCGCTCGTCGAGATTTTTTTCTTTGATCTCTTTGAAAAAATCCGCGAGCGGATCCACGGGGCCGAGAGTCGTGCGGAACATTCCATTGAATTGACGCTCGTCGCTCAGGTTGGGCGAGCCGCAGACCGGGCACACGTAACCGCAGGCGCCGACCGTGCCTTTCAGTTTCTTGCCCGAGGATTTGCCGCCTTCATGGAAGACGACTTCACTGCCGACTTCAGCGCGCGGGGCTTTATCACCACGGAAACGCTCTTTGCAGTTGAGGCAGTCGACCAAAGGATCGGAGAAACCGGCGACGTGACCGGATGTTTCCCAAACCTTGGGATGCATGATGATCGAGGCGTCGATGCCCACGATATCATCGCGCTCGTAAACCATCGAACGCCACCAGGCGGCCGCGATATTGCGTTTCAACTCAACGCCCAAGGGACCGTAGTCATACGCTGACTTGAGGCCGCCGTATATTTCAGAGCTTTGAAATACAAAGCCGCGTCGTTTGCAGAGAGACACGATTTTTGTCATGAGGTCCAATTCGTTCAAAGCTGCGACTCCTGCCTGGCTGGTAAGTCTCGAAAAGGGAAAAGATAGACTGTTCCCGATAAGGACTCAAGGTGGAATCGGTGGGTGGAAGACTGTGGTGGCCAGTCTGACGAGTCGTGCCGACTTAACTGTCGAGCAGGCTCAGGGCCACCTTGGGGCTTATGGCAATCCGGGGGCTGCCCGTGCCGCGAATTTCGAGTGACTGTTGAGTCAGGTTTGCCGTGGCGTGGCCGAGCTGCGCCTCCTCCTCGATCGAAAGACCAGGAGCTTCGGGAGCAGGAGCATCGCTGGGAGGCACGAGTGTCAGCGTCCGCAGAGGTGCTGGAGGCTCCTGAAAAACCTGCCGATAGCGGCTGAGATCAAGCGGAGTCACATCCAGACGTTCGATCGTCTGCGTTTCGGTACTGACGATTTTTATGGTGCGGTAAGGCAGTCTATCCGGCCCGTCATGGGCTGCATAGGGATAAGGCTCGGTCTGATTGTCCCAGACCTCGGGCGTGGTCCCGCTTTTATGTCGGGACATATGTTGCGTCAGACGCTGCAGTTCATCCTGCAGGGATTCGTATTCCTTGTTGACCTGCGACTTTTCATCGGTCCAGGGGTGAAGAGCCTCACGCAAACGCTGCAAGAGACGCAGACTCTCGTCCTGATCGTGTCGATGCAGGGCATTGGCGGCTGACGGCTGACGTGGAGCTGTTGGGTCAATATGACTGAAAGAAACTCCACGCACGGAACGTGGTGGGGGTTTTCCATGGACCCGGGCGCTCTTGGCTTCGGCTTGACGCCTCTGCATGCGGATCATGCTGACGGCTGTTCTGTGTCGCAATCCCATCCTCGGACCTCCTGTCACGCTCTGGGAGACTCGGCAAATCGTAACCATCCTTCGGCAGAACTTTGCCTTAATTAAGTGCAGCGGACATTTTCCCGGTTTGAGCTTTCCCAAAAACTCGGGCTAAACTGGGGCAAGTGGGAGGGATACCCCCGTCTCGAAAAACGAGGAGTCAGCCAGGCATGAGTTACCGGGTCCTGCTTTTTGATATAGATGGTACGCTTGTTCGCGCAGGAGGGGCTGGCAAAGCGGCTCTGGCGCGTGCGTTGAACGAACTGCACGCCGTTGAAAATCCCTACGTGGATATAAATTTCGGTGGTCGCACGGATCAGTCGATCACGAAGGAACTCTTTGAACTGCACGGCATCAGCTGGTCGCCCCGAGTGGGTCAGGAGTTTTTGGACCTCTATGCGCATTATTTTCACGAGGCCCTCGCTCAGCGCGCGCCCATTCTTTTGCCGGGTGTGCGCGAGCTTTTGCAGCGGCTGCAGGATGATCAGCGGCATCTGATGGGACTGCTCACCGGCAATATCGAACGCTGCGCGCAGATCAAACTCGATGCCTTTCAGCTCTGGCCTTATTTTAATTTTGGTGGCTTTGGTGATCATCATGAAGATAGAGCCGAGATTGCCGCGGAAGCCTTCCGTCGCGCCACGCTTTTGCACGGAGCCGAATTAAGGCCGCATGAAGTCCTGATCATCGGGGATACGCCCGCAGACGTCCGCTGCGCGCGGGCCATCGGGGCTGATGTTCTGATCGTGGGAACCGGGCCGGTGGCGCGCGAGGCCATCGATGAAGCCGCTCCGGATTTCTTTCACGAAGACCTGTCGCGGCTTGATGATATCCTTGGGCTCCTGCGCACGGGTCGGCTTTAAGGCTTGTGCCAGAATACGGTGGATTCCCAGAGCATGCCGGGTGCACCGACTTTCGCGACCCCCAAAGCAGGATCGATCTGCCCGGTTTTGGCATCCAGGATTTGAATCGTCAAGGCGCCCGCTCGATAGGTCTGGCCGGGGCCTGGCGCGTTCTTGCGAACGAGGTCCGTGACCGTCGGGATCAGCTGCGAGCTGATAGGTTTTTGCGGATCGAACGTCAGAGCCAGGGCTGTGAGTTTTTGCGTCCCCGCCACACCACTGAGGCTGAAAAGAGGCAGATCCCCCGTTTGCGTGCGCTTTTCCCAATCCGTCACGGCATAGGATTGCCCGTTGATGGTCAGGCGAGCGCCGGGGGAAAGCTGCGCATTGGCCACGATGATTTTAAAGGTCTGATCGGGCGTCAGGACTTCGGTCGGTTCCACGAATTGCGCATCGAGCAGCTTGAAATAATCCACGCCGGTCACGCTGTATTTATCATCGTACTCATGCACGTGACGCACAGTGGTTCCCGCGTTGAATGCATAGGTCTGGGTCGCGGTATCCAAATCAAAATGTCCGCCGGGAACGCCACCCGCCTGGGTCAAGGGCTTGCTTGCAGCTGGAGGAGGCGCATCCACGGAAGGTTCCGCCGCCGAGTCTTCATCGTAATTTTCAGTGGGAACGGGAATGGGTTCTGCCGCTACGGTCGTCTTGCCAGAAAAGTTATTCCGATCACAAGCGGTCAGGCTGATGACGAGGATGAGGCTGCCGGTCAGCGTCGCATTTTTCATAGGAATCCCCGATAGAGAGGTGTCTTATGGATCTTATCGGTGGTGCTGGACGGGCGATTGAAAAAACTCTTCAAAGCCATGATATCATGAGGCTATCGGGAATTCTTTCAGGGTCGTAAAGATCGAGGCAGTTCCAGGATTTTGCGGATTCCGCGGACCATTTCCGTGCCAAAGTCAAAGGCGCAGTGGCCGCCTTCGTCCGGTGTATCGACATGAACCAGGGCCTGGCGCGACTTCCAATAACCGATGCCCTGCAGAGTCTGCCCGAATAGAAAATCCTTTTTCTGGATCATGAAGTGCAGCGGAAATTTCCGGCTTTCCTCGGGGGTCAGTTTGCGAAAGACATCCGGTGGATAACGAACCGGACCGCCGCCTCCGCAGAGCAGGACAGCGCCGCCCTGCAGCTGACGGATCGAACCTGGAAGGAAATCCCCGCTCAAAAACGTGGAGCCGGCGGAAAACCCGACAAGGATCAGGCGATCCCGATTGATTTCCGGATGCTTGCCTGCGATCTCGCGTTCCAAAAAGGATGTGACGTATTCCACGTGGCGATTATCCGGCGAGTTGGGGCCTTCCGGCCAGGTCATGGCGTTATGGGGAGCCTGGAGGGCCACGGGCGCGAGATTGAATTCACGGCCGGCGCGTTCCAGGGCTTCAAAGCTGCTGGCATAACCCTTGGTATTGCCCGAGCCATGAAAAAAAAGCAGGAGCCCCTGACTTTTCGGAGCCCCCCGACTTTCAAAAGCAGCCGTGTAAAGGCCGGACTTTCCCGTGACCGGGTCTTTGAAGTTCTGTTCGCTGCGCGTCCCGGCCTCAGCCCGCGTGAAAATAAGAAGGGACAGAAAGAGGATAACGCGCATCAGCCCACCTCGGATGAAGGTTAGGGGGCTGTTTCGCAGGCCCCCCGAATATCCGCCGCATCTTCTGCTGGCTTATCCGTCCAGCGACTCAGCAAGGCGGGAAATTTCTGCCGCACGACGGTGCAGAATTCCATTTTATCATGATCACCGAGGGCCGTGAGAGCGGTCCCAAGAGCCATATTGAGAATGCGGCTGAGAGTTTGCTTGCTGCTGAGTTCCAGCACCTCGTCACTGGCGCGAAGATCCTGAAGCCATTTGAGCAGGAGCCCGGCCTTGTGCAGCGTGGGCGTGATGCTCGCGGCCCTGGCTGGAACCGTTGTCTGAAACACGGCGTCCACGGTATGCGCGATGACTGCACCCACCACATGGATGTCATCGAAGGACGGTTGACTGCAGAGTTCAAGGGGCGAGGCATCGGACTTATTCACGGTGTCCGCACCCAGGCGGGTATTGATGTCGAAAGTTTCCCGCCACAGGGCATCATTCCAGACCTTGGGAAGGCCGCCGAACATGACAGGACTGAGCACATCGCGGGTCTGCTTGAAACAGCTGATATCGAAGAGCCCCTTGGCTTCCTTCATGCTGTAATGCGCGAACAGATCAGCGAAGCCTTCATTCAGGGAGCCAAAGATATAGCCGGGGCTTGAAAGGAAGGCGAGGCGTTGCCTGCGGGCGTTCGGATCCTCGCTGTGGTCCTCGGCGCCGATCGCGCCGTGAATGGAATGAAGACTGCGATGCGATTGCCAGTAATCCAGATAAGAGAGAAAGCTGACCACAGTCGAATCACCGAAGAGCATCTGGAAAACGTGGTGCCCGTATTCGTGATGAATGACGACGGGATATTCCCAGAGGCCTTTGCTGTTGAACAGCCCCTGCTGGCGGGCTTCGGCGCTCTGAGGTATGACGGAGATCGCATAAAGGCTGGGGCTGAGCGTGTCGTCGGCGAAGGGGGAATAGAAGGCGTTGTCGGTTTCAATCGTCACGGTCTGGGTCGCGTTCTGCGTTTGCGTGCCATCCATCTTGATGGTCTTTTCAATCCGCTTCACATCCTTTTTATACTGCGGGAAAAGACCGAGCCCAAGCGGAGGCATGCTCGGCAGCTTCAGGATAGGGGCGCTCTCCTGCACTTTCTTATAGAAGGCGAACGAGTCCTCCACCGATTTTTTCAGGACAAGGGCCACCGATTCCACCGAACCCGCCGGTACAAGGCCGGAGCAGGTCTTGAGTTCCCGCCGCTCGCCCTGGACGGTGTAGCGCATATCCGATTTATTGGTGAGTTCGCGCTCAAAGGTGCGGCTGTCGATGATCTTGGTCGTGATGGAAATGGTTTCTTCTTCCGTATCCTGGTAACCAAACCAGGCGCTCTGAACCGCAGCTCCTGACACCGAAAGCGCCTCGGATTTTTCCAGGCAGGATGGATCCGCCAGCGTCATGGGCAGCGGAGTGCCATAGGTCTGCTTCTTGAATTCAACCAGCTCGGTGCCACCCTTGACAGGCGATTCGGGAACGGTGACAGTCACAACCTTGGTCCGTGTGCGCGGTTGACAAGCGCCAGCAGCCAAAGCGAGGGCACAGACCGAAAGACGAACCAATTTTTTCTTCATTGGAGAATCTCCTTACGGGGCGCGGAGAGACGGATAGCACCTGATTTTGGGATCGTTACAGGCTGAGGTTATGGCACACGCTGTCGCTCCTCGCAAGCAGATTAGCAGAGTGTGTCCTGGTAAATTTGGCTACTTCATATTTAGTGTCTCGCCGGCCCTTGAATCAGCTCTTCATAAACGCGGAGATTGCCGTTCACCATGGACTGCAGCGAAAATTGCCGGGCCACGTGCGCCTGGGCTTCCGTTCGTAATCTTTCCAGCAGCGCCGGATCACGCAGAAGACGCTCCAGATTGTTCGCGAACGCCTGATGATCTTTGGCGGGTGCAAGCAAACCCGTGCGTTCGTGCAGCACGATCTCCGGTATCCCACCCACGGCTGTCGCGACCAGAGTACAGCCGCTATGCACTGCATCCAAAAGGCTGGTGCCGAGCCCTTCATCCTGCGAGGACAGGGCGAAGATATCCGTGGCTCCGAGCAGCTGCGCCACATCCTTGCGCACACCTAGAAAACGCAGACGATCCGGTCCGAGTCCCAGTTCCGCCGCCAGGGCTTCAGCGGCCGGGCGCAAGGCTCCATCACCGGCGATATAGGCAAAAAAAGGCAGGCCGCGCTGCTGCAAAATCCCGAGCGCACGGATCAGCGTCGCGTGATCTTTCTGCTCGGTGATGTAGGCGAGGTTGCCGATGATCGTCTGGTCCGGTGCAATCTGCCATTCATTTGTCAGGATGCGCCTCGCGGCCTGGCGATCCACATCTGCGAAAGGTCCGGAATCGACTGCGCTCCTGACGGTCGTGAGCTTCGAAGGCGACACGCCGAATTCCGCGAGTATCTTTTGAATGGCACTGGAAATGCAAACGAAGCGGTCGATGGACGGATGCACGTACTTCTGTCGATGCCAGTATCCGGGAGCCGGTGGGTAATCCACCCGACGATGGACCACGAGCTTCACATGAGGACAAAGTTTTTTCACGAAGAGCCCAAGGTTATGGGCCCGTCCGGACTGGCAATCCAGCAGCTGAATCCCGTGCTGCCGCACGTAGCGGGCAACCGCGAAGGACGCTGTGAGGATCCGCGCTCCGCGCATGGGAACAGCGAATGTTTGAGCCAGATGCGACATGCGCGCGATGGCTTCACTTCCCGGTGGAGCCGCGAGATGCCATTGCCAATTTTCGTTTTGCACGGCCTGCAGAAGGAGCCTGATTTGATTTTCACCCCCGCGCCAGGTGCTTTCGCTATCAAGATGCAGAACTTTGAAAGGCATTGATTCCCTCGACTTCGCTTGTTGCCGCATCGTATTCATGATAGAAACATGGAACAACACCTTTTTCACCCTGCGGAGGTTTTTTCGATGAAGCAACGCTGTCTGGCACTGCTCCTGATCGTTCCCTTTCTGCTGGCGAGCCCTGCCTGGGCCCTCTTCGATGCTCAGGTTCTGACGGGAAAACGCTCGACAGAGTTCAAGTTCGGGAATAGCAGCAACACCGAGTCCGGAACGGAATTGAAAGCAGCGGCTCACCTGGACCCGATTCCTTTGGTGCCGGTCGGCTTTGGTCTCTCTTTGAGCCAAATCAACTGGGACAAGTCCAATGACCTGAACTTCAAATCTCTGGACGGGTTCGAAGTGGGTCTGGAAGTCGAAGCCTGGTTGCCGATCGACCTGGGTGGGCTGCAGTTCTATGGCAAGCTCGGCTATACCGTTCTTGGTGCCTATGTTGCAACGTCTGAACTGACCCCTGGTCAGGACATTAAGGTGGCCTATAAGCCATCAGGCACATATATCGCCGTGGGCGCGAAGTACAACTTTATCATGCGCCTGGGCGTGATGCTGGAAGTCGAGTCCGGTAACCGTGAACTCGAGTTCGATGAAGTAAAAGACCTGCCAGCAAACGTAGATGCATCCGCATTCAAGTCCAAGGGTGAGGCCCCAAATACAAGTTTCCTGTTGGGTGTGCAGGCCGGCATCTGATTATGCAGTCTTTAAGTAAGATTTTAATACTTTGATTTTATTGACAAATACCGTGGACCCCGCCCTCCTGATTAAAGTTGGTGACCTGGCTGCCGATAGACACCTTATCAAGTTCGCAGGAGAGGGGTCATATGAAAAAAGTCACTGAAATTAAAAGTCGCAGTCTCCGCAAGGAACGCAATGCCGACCTTCTTCGTCGCATGCGCAATGGAGAGCAGCTGGCAAGTTTCAACAGCTATGCGAGCTGGTTTCCACCACGTCCTATCATTCAGAAGGACATTCACGCTCTGCAGGAGCTTTATGGCAACGATGTCGTCGCCATGAACGCCTCGCAAGGCGATGCGCGGGAAGCCGGTGCTTCGGATATGATGCCCCTGCGTTTGGCTTAATATCTTTATTTCATAATGCTTCAAGGCCTGGACTTCGGTCCGGGCCTTTCTTATTGCTTCCGTTTCGCCACTCTGCTCCGGGGAAATAAAAGATGATGCTGGGCGAGTCGAAAGCTCGCACGCAATAGACTTTGTGATTCCAGGCAGGACGGCTGCGCTTTTTCCAAGGTCCTCAGAAAGTCGGGAGCCCAGCCGAATCTCCCACAGTCCCTGGCGGACGGGAGGCTTCTGGAGTGTCCGGAATCGGGCGAACGCCGTCTGCAGTTTCCGCGCTGCCCAGTGAATCCCAAAGTTTATGTGGAAACACGCTCCCCAGGCCGAGGCCGCCTTGACCTCTGGCAGTCGGTCGACATTTCGCGATCTGGCCTTTTGCTGCGGATCGTCAAAGGGGATGAGCACAGAGGCCTGCCCCTGAACCTGCCCTTGCCTTTACGTCTGGATGTCGCGCGGCTTTGGTTGCCGGAGTCGATCCAGCCTGTCGGACGGGTTGTGCGTGCCTTCGACGCTTATGAGGAATTCAAAAGCTTCAGCTATATCGCCGTTGCACTCAGCGACTTTTCCCAGCGTGAGGCCGCGCACTGGAACCAACTCCTTCGTCGGATTGAGCGCGGCTTTTTGTCTGGTCTATCCCTGAGCGCATAATCAGAGCTTTGGACGTGGAAATCCCGCCCCCTTTCGGTTAGGCTGGGACAAGAACTCCCATCGTTGCGCCCCCAGGCTGCACGAGCAGGAGGCTACGCTATTTTCAGAATTCATTCTTAGTGCGGACGGACGCGCCCTCGGGGGATACAGTGGTTCATAAAGATGGAAAACAGGACGCAAAAGACTCCATCATGGAGGAAAGTTTGCAGCATTTCGCCAGCGATGTTGGAATCGTTTGCGCGTTGGAAGCCGGCGGCAAAATCACGCCGCAGGAAGCCTATAAGCAGATCAAAGCCCGCTGGAAGGAATTGAAAAAGGCCAAGAAGGCCCTTTATCCGAAGAATAATAAAGATCCGGATGATGACAAGAGCGGTGATTGATCAGCGCGGATAGAGCGCAAGGATCGCGTCCGTGTCCCAGCTGGTGATGCTGCTGACTCCTTCATATCCCATGATCGAAGGATGCAGGGTGCGACCGCGAGCGTCACGGCTGAATTCATGGCCGAGGCCCCAGAAGTGGCCCATCTCATGAGTGGCCGTGACGAGGTACGATTCCCGGAAACGATTCAGGGCATCCTGGAAGATAAAGATCTGACTGTCCACGATGGTGAAGTTCTGAAAATCCACCACCGGAATCGTCACTCCGAAGACAGCGGTATCTTCCTGAGTCTCCAGCCGATAGCTTTTCACAAGATTGATGCAATGCTGATTCACGTCGTTCCAGGGCTTGCTGCTCGTGACGAACTCCACTTCATAATTCAATCGACCCAGTGTTCCCTCGGCATCGCCTGTCGCCGTGCTCCAGTCGGTGATGGATTTTTTGAAAATGGTTTGATCGGTAAGGCTTAAGGCACCGCAGACCGATATCTTCACCGTCTGATCCCAGCCGATCGCCACGCCTGTGCCACCCAGATACTGATAACTGTTATTAAGTCGCGGCAGGGGCTTCTGCTCGCCATCGACGCGCGTGAAGGTCAAGGCCGCCAGGTAGTTTCCGAGTTCATCCGAATCGCTGATGAGAATACTGAACACGCGCTTATCAGCCGACAGGCTATAGTGTTCGACGACCGCCGCATCGGCATTCAACGCTGTCAATTCCCAGCGCCCGTCAAGCTCTATGAATTCGAGCACGGGATAATCGACGAAGGCCGCGCCCTCGGCTTTATAAAGGTATTTGCTGCCATCCTTTTGAAACCTGTAGAGGCTGAGTTCACTATCGAGCTGGGAATCATTGGTGCTGTTCTGATCTTCCAATTCTTCCTGGCTATCAATCGTATCGATGGTGCTCGTATCGACCTTGGGCGCAAATACGGTGAAGCCGGCCAGGGTATAATCATTGAAGTCAATCAAACTGCTCGTGGTGAGGAAGCTCTGTTTTTCCCCTGCTGTTCCGTCGAGCATAACCATGGGATCACCCAGCACAAAATAGCGGTCCGGGACCGAGGTGTTGCGCCCTTTTCCGGACGAGCGTCCGCAGGCCACGTGGGTTAACGCGAGAAGAGTCAGCATAAGGCAGATTGGGCCTCGCGTCTGCAAATCCATGATAGTAAAGGCTTTGGCGGCTTGAAGCAGTGTCGTGTGGGGCTTACGCATCAGCAAAATCCCATATCATACATGTTTTCGCGCGTCTGTCAGCACAGGGCTTTACGGCGGAATCAGCGCAAAGTTGAGAACGTTTTCCAAAAATTCAACTTCGTGGGCTACCCTACCAAAATGTTGGAAGACCTGGTGTGCGAGCTACGGCACGACGATGAAATTTTTCTACAAATTTCCTACAGAATTGCATCAAATCACGGCTAATTGACGTAAATGAGTGTTCTCAATGTGCGCTCAGGGGCTGTTTTGTACATCTTGGTAGCTTTTCGGCTGGCAGTCTTCGTCATTTTTTTACATAAAGAAAGTGTTCAAGGATAAAAATCGGGATATAACCGGCCTAACACATACGGATGTGAAGATCTTTAAAAAGCTCGCGTACTGTCAAAAAGTTCAAACTTTTTGCAAGAAAGGGAGGGTAGGATGAATCCCCGAAGTCAGGCGGCGTCGATCTTGCTACAGCACTCAGAAGATCGCATTCGCCGGGAACGACAGCTCGATGTCCTGCGTATGGCGGCTGTCAACCTCGAGAAGAGTGCAGGGTTCGTGGATGGACTCAAAGAGATTTTGGGTTCGCTCGAAAGACACTGTGACCTTGTTCTTGGGCGCATTAACTTCCTTGATGGTGTCATAGACATCGGTAAGGAAATTCGTGCACCGGGCGGCGAGAAGCCGATCGACCCTCAGGTTGAAGAAGCGATCCAGATGGCCAACCAGGATGTGCTTCGGAACTGGCGACCTAAGATGGTTCCGGTGCCCAACTTTGAAGGCTCCCGCTTCCACAGTACCTTTGAAGTCGAGCGCGGTGTCCAGCTTTATGTGTTGAGTCATCCCATTAAATTCAACGAACGGAAAATGGGAACTCTGACCGCGGTGAAAGTCTGCTACGGCAGCTTCGAACCGAAGACGGAACAATCCTTCCTCTCCGTCCTGACTTCCATGATCGCCCAGTCGGGCATGATCAACCGCTTCTATCCCGATCATCAGAACGATACCGCGGCCCCCCAGACCGTTGCGCCCACGCTGGATAAAGTGAAATTCGATCGCTCCCCCATCATCGGCAATTCCAAGGCCATGACGGGCGTCTTCGAACTCATGCAGCAGGTCGCGGACACGGACACCACGGTTTTGATCCTGGGTGAAAGCGGTGTCGGTAAAGAGCTGATCGCCGATGCCCTGCATCGCAACAGCATTCGTCGCGGCAAGCCCTTTATCAAGGTGAACTGCGCGGCCTTGCCCGAAACACTCCTGGAAAGCGAACTTTTTGGTCATGAACGCGGGGCTTTCACCGGCGCGCATACCCAAAAGAAAGGCCGCTTTGAATTGGCCGGCGGCGGCACCATTTTCCTGGATGAAATCGGTGATCTGACGCTGACGACTCAGATTAAACTCCTCCGCGTCCTGCAGCAGCGTGAATTCGAACGCCTGGGCGGCGTGTCGACGATCAAGGCCGATGTCCGCGTGATCGCTGCCACCAACCGTAACCTGGAAGAGATGATCGAGCGTGGCCAGTTCCGTCAGGACCTTTACTATCGCTTGAACGTTTTCCCTCTGCATGTTCCGGCTCTGCGCGAACGCAAGACCGACGTTATGCCTTTGACCGATTATTTCATCGAGAAATATCGCAAGGTGCACAACAAGAACATCCGTCGTATTTCGACGCCCGCCATCGACATGCTCACGAGCTATCATTGGCCAGGGAACGTCCGTGAACTTGAAAACTGCATGGAACGCGCCGTACTTCTGAGCAATGAAGGCGTCATCCGTGGACATCACCTTCCCCCCAGTCTTCAAATCGCCGAAAGCACGGGCGTTGAAGCGGGCAACAACCTGAAGACGACCCTTGAGTCGATGGAACGTGAGTTGATCCTGGATTCGCTGAAGGCCAGCAAAGGCAATATGGCGAAAGCCGCCCGTGAACTTGGTCTGACTGAACGCGTCATGGGCCTGCGAGCCAAAAAATATAACCTCGATCCTCGCAAGTTCCGCAAACCGAACGCTTGATATCCTGTTTTTCCTTTCAGCGCGGTGGCATTCCTTCTCTGTTTCAACAGAAGAATGCCACCGCCTGGTGGATCCCCGCTTCGTATTTCCCCCCTTGAGAAACATTCCCCCAAGCTTCATTCTGTGCCATGATCAAAACCTCTTTTTAAGGAGGCGACGATGAGCGATCGATTCGGGAGGTGGGCTTTGAGTTTGCTCATGTTCAGTGCAGTGTCCTGTCAGAAACAAAGTGATAATACAAGGCGTACGACCGCGCCGACCCTGAATCCGGATGCGCCGCCGGCGTCTTCGGATTCGGTGAGCAAACCGACTCCCAATCCCGTCCCGAATCCCGGCGCCAACCCCGGGCCGAATCCTTCACCCACTGTGCCGCCTCGATACTATGCCTATGTCGGGGGCGGGAGCGGACAGATCGGAATCTATAAATTCGAGGTTCCCGCGGGGACGCTTCAGTCCGTGAAAACCGTGCCTTTGAATGGGGCCGTGACGAGTTTCATGGCCTTTCACCCGACTTCGCCTTGGGTTTATGTCGTCAATGAAAGCGGAACCGGGGCCGTGATGGCTTTTTCCATCAATCCCGAGAGCGGGGACCTGACCAAACTCAATGAAATTTCGTCGAACGGCGGTGGACCCACGCATGTCAGCGTCGATCACAGCGGCAAATATGTGATGACGGCCAATTATGGAACCGGGGAAATCAATAGCTTCGCGATTCAAAGTGATGGCCGCCTGGGTCCTGCGATCGCCAGCACGATCGCCGGGCAGAATGCGCATCAGATTCTGAGCGCGCCGGTGGGAACCGCTGTGTTTGTTCCCTGTCTCGGGTCGAATTATCTGGCCCAGTATACGCTCAATACCCAGACCGGGCAGCTGACCGCTCTTACGCCGCCGACCCTGAATCTGGTCACCGGCGGGCCGCGGCATATGGCCTTTCATCCCGCTAAACCCTGGGCTTATGTGCTGAAGGAATTGAATAGCACGATTCAGGCCGTGAGTTTCAACGAGGCCACGCAGCAGCTGCAGCTTTTAGGTTCGGCGATTTCCACCCGGCCCGTGCCCACGCCGGGAACGAACAACACCGGAGCCGAGGTGCAGGTGCACCCGAACGGGAATTTTGTTTATACATCGAACCGCGGGGATAATAGCCTCGCGCTCTTCACCGTGAATACGGATGGAACCCTGACCTTCAAGAGCGCGACCCCGACGGGTGGAACCATTCCTCGGCATTTTTCAATCGTGCCGAATGGAAAGTGGATCCTGGCGGCCAACCAGGATTCGGGGAACGTGACCGTTCTGGAATTGAATCCGGAAACCGGGGCTTTGGCCGCGAAGGGTGCGCCGACGAGTTTTGGTGCGGCGCAGTTTGTGGAAGTGATCGATCTGAATCGTTACAAGAAATAGATGAGTCTTCCTCGCCGCTGGCTTCGATTTTCAACCTTCTGAACTTTCGCTTTCCCAACTCGCCTCGCTCCGGTACTGAGTAAGAACAATCGGAGTCGAGGTCGAGTTTTTAGGAGAATGCCCATGTTGTGTCGGTTGATCACGAGTCTCATGCTCTCTTCTTCAGTCCTTGGTGCCACGGCCCTGGCCTTGCCCGCGTCTCTCGATGCGCCGGCGCTTTTTCGTAGTCTTTATGCGGAGGAACTCAAACACTTGGGTATGGACGAAAGTTCGATCCAGCGTCTGCATTTTCCCTTAACCGAGGAGTACGCGAATTTTCTGGAACGCTGTGATCAGAGCGCCCAGGATATGCGTATGTGCGACCAGCAGGCGCAGAGCTTCAAACCCTCATCCCTGCTCCAGGAAAGTTTGCATACCGGCTTTCTTCCCGCCCCACCCGAGCCCGCGGGGCCCCAGCCTACGTTCATTATTTTCCCGGGTTATATTGCGGAACTGGCCGAAATCACCCCTTACAAGGATATCTTTACTGCCGACAGCCGATTCAAACGGGCCTGGAGGAAAACTCTGGCGCGCGCGTCGCACGAGGAGCGCTGGGCTCGCCATTACAGTGTCATGGACGATAGCTGGGTCAGGAGCCCTCTATCGGAACAGATAGCGGCCGCAAGTTTGGATGATGCGAACGGAAAGGTGAAGCTTAAGCTTTTTGCCATGACGCCCCTGCGCGGATCCCTCGAATCCGTCGGGAGCCTTGCCGATAACGCCGATGTGATGATTGAACGCATCACGCAGCTCGACCGAATTTCGCCGCTGGAAGGGCCGGTGTATATCCTCGGCTATTCCCGTGGTACGAATGTGGCTCTTGAGGTGGTCTCGCGCCTGCCTGAGCTGAAACATACAACGCGCTGGGCTTCGCGTATTGCAGGCATTGTATCCCTCAGTGCCCCTATTTTCGGGACACCACTCGCTGATCCTCAGGATCCTCCCGCGGGTTTTCCCGTCACGACCCTGGCCCGGATCGGGGATCGGCTGCAGTCGTGTGAAAGCGGCGAAAGCCCTGCGCGGCGCTGGTCTAAAGTCCAAAACAATGCCCGGGTTTGGAAAGACGCCATCGCGGAAATTATCAAGGACAGCCAGGCCCTGAGCGGTCCCGAGGAGCTGGCATGGGAGGGTATCAAACCCGAAGCGATTGAACTGAAAGCTGCGCTTGGGATTCTGAAGGGCGTTCTCTTCGATGATCTTTTCCGCTTAAGCAAGCCGGTGGCTGAATACTGCGAGAATCTGCGTCGCTTTCAGCTTTTCGTCGCCAAGGTTTTTGAGGGGACTGAGGTGATGACGACGGCTCAGATGGAAAACTGGTTCCGAACCCACACCCTGCCCGAGGACCTCGACTATATCAGCGTTAACGCCTCGATGATGGATGCATCGCGCCGTAACCAAGTCGTCTTCGAAGGAAAAAACCACCTGTCCTATGATGTCGGTTCGCCCGATCTTCAGCTCAGTCGCACCAATTTCTATCAGATCGTCAGGAGCAGTGGTCTGGAAATGAATGATGGATTCGTCCCTGTTCATCGCGGCCGCTTTTTTCCAGGCCTGCATCAAAGGCTCAACCCCCTGCAAAAGCCTTATGCGACGCGAACGGTCGGTGTGCTGTGGCAGCACCATCTGGGTGTGACGATTCCGGCTGGCATTGCCACGGCTGACGGAGGGGTCTCGCCATTCCCGCGAAGAGCGTTTCTGTCCGCTCTCGCCCGCTTTGTTCAATTCTGAATCCCGACGACGCTGTTACTTGGGCGTCGTATGCGTGCGCCATTCCTTATTCAGGATCAGGCGCGCGCCTTTTTTATAGGTGAGATAAGACCAGGCCCACTGCATGAACACCAAAAGCCTGTTTTTAAAGCCAATCAGATAATAGATATGAACCACAAGCCAGGCGAGCCACGCGATGATGCCGCTCATCTTGATCGGGCCCATTTCCGCAATGGCTTTGTTGCGGCCGATGGTGGCCATGGCGCCTTTATCGAGGTAACGGAAGGGTTCGATGGTCTGGCCTTTGAGTCTTGCTTTGATCGCCTTGGCCGCATATTTTCCCTGCTGGCTTGCCACAGGGGCGAGGCCGGGCAAGGGTTTGCCATCCGGTCCGGGAAAATGCGCCTGATCCCCGAGGACAAAAACCTCGGGATAATCCTTCAGGCTGCAGTCGGTTTCCACAATCACGCGGCCGCCGCGATCCAGCGCGACACCCAGGGTTTGATTCACACCCGTCGGAGCCACACCGGCCGCCCAGACGACCGTTGAGGCGGCGACGAATTCATTGCCGATATAAACGCCATCGGCGGTGATATTGGTCACGCGGGAATTGGTCCAGACATGGACGCCGAGTCTTTCCAGATCCTCGGTGGCTTTTTCGGACAGCGTCGGTGCGAAGGATGCGAGGATACGCGGTCCGGTTTCGATCAGGATCACCCGGGTACGTGCAGGATTGAAGTTTTTAAAATCCTGCGCAAAGGTATGACGACTGATCTCGGCAATCGAACCGGCCATCTCCACTCCGGTCGGGCCACCACCGACAATGATGAAGGTCTGCAGCTTTTTTTGCTTCTCGACATCCTTTTCCTGCTCGGCCATTTCAAATGCGAGAAGGATGCGGCGACGAATTTCCGTGGCCTGCTCCAAAGTCTTCAGACCCGGGGCATCCCCTTCCCATTCGTTTTTGCCGAAGTAACTGTGCTTGGCTCCGCACGCCAGAATCAGATAGTCGTAGGTAAAGTCCTGGCCATCCATCACCAGTTTTTTGGCTGGAAGATCCACGCGGTCCACATGTCCCAGCAGAACGCTGGTGTTCTGATATCCGGAGAGCACGGCGCGAATGGGAACGGCGATGTCGGCCGGACTCAGAGCCGCGGTCGACACCTGATACAGGAGGGGCTGAAATAAATGATGATTGCGCTTATCTATAAGGGTGACGCGAATATCTTTCATGCGCCCCAGTTTTTTCGCAGCATTCAGGCCGGCAAACCCAGCACCGACGATAATCACATGCTTCGTCATAATCTCTCCCCTGGTCATGCTGCTTATTGTATACTGGATCGCCAAATGAGGCTACAGCGAGGTGAACCATGAAGGCCGTGATAATGGGAGCGACAGGACTGGTTGGGGGTTGGGTGATTCAGGAACTTTTGGCTGAACCACGCTGCACCGCGGTGACCAGCGTGGGACGGCGCGCGCAGGTGCCCCAGGTTCAAAAATGGAAGGAGCGCATCGGCTCCATGACCGATCTGGATACGCTTTTGAAGGATGTCGAGGCGGATGCTGCATTCTGTTGTCTGGGTACGACCATTAAGAAGGCCGGCTCCGAGTCCGCTTTCGAAGAAATAGACTGGCATCTTCCCATCCGCTTTGCCAAGGCAGTACGGAAACAGGGCGTGAAACAGTTTCATGTCGTGTCCTCGCTCGGCGCGGATGCCGCCTCGAAAAATTTCTATCTGCGAACCAAAGGCCGTATGGAAGATGACCTGAAGGCCTTGGGTTTTGAGACCCTTGTGATCTATAGACCCTCGCTTCTTTTGGGCGAACGCGAGGAAAAAAGGCTGATGGAGCATCTTTCGATCAAGGCCTATCGCTGGTTCGAGCCGCTTTATCCGCGCTTTTTGCAAAGCTGGAAACCGATCGAAGCCAAGGATGTGGCCCGGTCGATGGTGGCCGAAGCCTTGGCCGGAAAGCCGGGTACGCGCATTCAGGAAAACCGCGACATGCATGCGAAGCTCGCCCAATCGTGATGTGCGGAAAGAATTGAAATGATTTCGCGGCGAGCTTGAGCAGGTTCCTGATTTCCCATAAGAAAGAGTGCGGAGCCGCGCTCCTCTTCAAAATTCGGACGCGCACTCCGATACGTCTTTAGACAAAGGAGTCTGCAACCATGTTCCACCGGAATCGACACATCGGTTCTTTCGTTCTCGGCCTTGCGATCACTGCCTGCCAGGCGCCGCAAAAGCAGCAGGACGAAGCCATTGGAGCGCAGGACGCGGCCAGCGAATCCGCCCAGGGCGACGCGTCCGAGGGTGTGGTCGGGCCGGATGAGGCCTTCTTTGCGGCTCGCTATCTGCAGCACGTGTTTGCCTACTCCCGCACGCAGGCAAGTCCCAGTCTGGATTCCGCCTCGGGATTGGTGGTGGGGCCAGGATCATTTTCCGCGTTTGACTATCAGGCGAATTTTACGGAATTCCGCCTTCGCTTGATGACCGCTTCCCTTTTTGCCGAGGGTGATCTGGATCAGGATGGAAGCCTGTCGCCCCCTGAATTTCAGACCCTGAAAATGGATCCGGCGATCCTGGGGGCACCGGGTGAAAAACTCTCGCATGCTTTTGACCGCTCGTTTTTTGAGAGAGCGGCCGGCGCCGATGAACTTCTGCAGATCGACGAATGCGTGAGCATGCTGCAGGGCCTTGGACCGCTTATGAAAACCGAACTGGATCGCATCCCGCTCCAGGATCAAAGACGTCAGCTCATTCAGGCCTGGGAAAAAGTTCTCGGCCGCTATGATACGGATCAAAACGGAAGCCTCAGTTTGTACGAACAGCGTGATCTTCGCAAAGATCGCGCCCTCCTGATCAGCCGTCTGACCGGCGAATGAGCCAGGCAACAGACGTTCACAGCCCACGCCCCTAAAGCCACCAGAACGTGGACCGATGACCCGGGCTTTACCCCGCGGTCCGGGCCCTCGTATTTGACTCCTTGCGGCAGATCAGCTAGGAACAAAGTGGAGTTCACATTTTTGTAGGTCTTTAAGAAGGGAAACGGGCTATGGATCGTAACTTGGCATTGGAATTTGTGCGTGTGACCGAAGCGGCTGCCCTATCGGCGGCGCGCTGGGTTGGACGCGGGGATGAAAACGCAGCCGATCATGCAGCTGTTGAATCCATGCGACGCGCTTTTGACTCCATGCAAATTGACGCAACCATTGTAATCGGGGAAGGGGAGCGCGACGAGGCACCCATGCTTTATATCGGCGAGAAGGTCGGCAAGGGCGGACCTCGCATTGATATCGCCTGCGATCCTTTGGAAGGCACTTCGATCACCGCCAAAGGCGGCAGCGAGGCCTTGGCTGTTATTGCGGCGGCCGAGCATGGAAACTTTCTGCACGCGCCGGATACCTACATGAAAAAGCTGGCCGTGGGACCTGCGGCACGCGGGGTGATTGATATCAATGAAACACCGACCTGGAACCTGCAGCGTATTGCCAAGGCCATGCATAAAAAAGTGGAAGACCTGACCGTGATCATCCTGGACCGCCCCCGGCATCAGGAACTGATCGGCGAAGTTCGCCAGGCCGGTGCCTGTATTCGTTTGATCGGCGATGGTGATGTGTCGGCGGCGATCGCCACCGCGGATTCCGGAACGGGTGTCGATGTTCTGATGGGTGTCGGCGGCGCCCCGGAAGGTGTGATCGCGGCGGCGGCCTTGCGTTGTCTCGGTGGGGAAATCCAAGGCGTTCTGCAATTCCGTAAAGACGACGAACGCGTGCGAGCCCGCGCCATGGGCATCACCGATGAAAACCGTGTGTATGGAATGGATGATCTGGCCAAAGGGAATGTCATGTTCATCGCGACCGGCGTGACCAATGGATCCTATCTGCGCGGCGTGCGGTATACGCCTTACGGCGCGACCACGCATTCGATTGTGATGCGCTCGCAGACCGGGACTATCCGGGAGATAACAAGTCGCCATCATTTTGCGACCAAACCGAATTACGGTTGGTAAGCTGAGGACGAAAAAAAGGCCCCTGGAGCGCTCCAGGGGCTTTTTTTTGTGATGAGGGATTAGTTCATCATGCTGAGGGTCAGGGCAAAGTCGGTGCCGCTGGATTTTGTTGAATCAGACTCGCCCGAGTTAAAGCGGATTTGTCCACCGAGTTCCATATTGGGTGTGAGGTCAAAACCACCGCCCAGGAAGATCTCAGTTGTGTCGTCACCATCGGTGCCGATGCTGTTCGACGTCGAAATGAACGCAACTTCAACACGCGAATTGTCACTGACGGCCGATTCCAGAATCACGGCATAGCTGGATTCTGTTTCATCTTTCGGCTGCTCGCCAGAAGCCTGAACTCCAGGCCAATCCGCCTGCTCGTAGCGAAGGCCGAGAGCCAGCACCGGCATGAACTTATAACGACCATGAACAGTAATCGTCTGGGGCGATCTGTTCCAAGGCTTTTCGTCATCTTCGGCCGAGGTTGTGAAGGCGAGGCTTGCCTCAAGAAGCTCCTGATGCACAGTTCCACCTAATGTGAACGTATTATAGCTCACGGATTCACTGGCACTTCCTTGTTCGAGTTTACCCGTGTTGATATTGATGCTGGCGCCCAGGGTGAAGAGTGGCGACACACTGAAGGCCACCGAGGGGCGAATTTCTGTGGCAGTGGTTTCCAGATCGTCAGGCGTCACGTCCCGTGTGTCGGAAGCATACTTTACGTGAGCCCCCAACACGAGCTGGCTGCTCAAGGCCTGCGCGTAACCTGCACCCAGCTGCGTACCATTCCTGTCCGTGTCGGTATCCGTATCCTTGTCGGTATCCGTGGACTTGATAACGCCCGCCAGAGCTTCAAAACGGCCACCTTTCACCTGATAATACTGAGAAGGTGATACAATGGAAGGGCTGGAAAGAAGAAAGTTCTCGAAGGATGCTCCCTGCTCCTGAGCCATCGCTGGTAGTGACATAGCGGAAACCGAGAGGAGCATGCATTTGGCAGAAAGTTTCATCATCAGATCCTTTTTCAAAAAGAAAAGAAAAAGGTAATGGTCCCGGCATGAAAAAGCAATCGTGAGGTGTATGCATCTGTGAAAATACCTATTCTGGACCTTGGCGTGTTGGCCAAATATCTTTTGCCCGCCACCATACTGATCGGCATTCTCGTCTACCTCTTCCTGCGCGGGATCGTGGTTTATTTCTGGCAAGCGACGCACAAAGACAAGGTCCAGAGAAAAGTCGGGGAACTTCGCAAACCGCAGGCGAAGGCTGCTCCACTTGTAGTACGAAAAACCGACCTCTTTGCTCAGCTGAGCAGTGAACAGAAAAAAATCTATTTGCGGGCCAAGGAGCTGGCGGAACTGCAGCAGTTCGTCGAGGCCGCGAAGCTCTTTGAGTCCATAAACTTTCAAAGGAAAGCCATCGACCTGCTTGAATCCCATGGCCTCATCGACGAGGCCTGCGCCATTCTTCTGCGCATGGGTGTTCCCTACCGGGCGGCCGTGGTGTATGAACGCAACGGTCAGTACCTGAAGGCTGGCGAATTTTTTCTGCGGGATGGCAAGGCGGATCAGGCGGCCCGCTGTTTTGAAAAACAGGCCGAAAAGGATTATAAACTGTATCGCCGCGCGAGTGAGTGCTATCTGAAAGCCGGGCAGGTGGATCAGGCTCTGCAGGCTTTGAACCGCCTGGACGCCGGACCTGAGATCGTGCCCCTGGCTCTGCAGCATCAGCGCTACGAATTTCTGCAGCGCTTTTTCGATCTTCCTTTCCACGCCCAGGCTTTCCTGCCCCAGCTTCAGCCGCAGGATCTGCTGCAGATGATCAAGATCCTGCATCCGACGCCGCTCAGCGCGGTGACATTGGCCCATTGGACCATGTATCGACCGGATGAAATCATGGTCCTGGAGTCCTTGAATAAGTTGGGCGGGGACAAGGAGCTGGCGAAGCATTTCTGGGCTCGCCTGGACGATGGCTTCTGTGACTTCATCTGCGGCCTTTTGCCGACAGTCGCAAAGCTGCCCGCTGCAGAATTGATGCAAAGACATGCCGAGGTTCTGGATGAACTGGGTCGCGGCCCGCACGCAGCTCGGATGCGGGTGGCGGCCGGGGCGAACGCGGAAACGAAAATGACCACGCTCGCCATCGGCCTCTGATCAGCGCAGAATGTCCTTCAAAAAACGCCCCGTATGCGAGTCCTTGACCCGAGCCACCTCTTCCGGGGTCCCTTGCGCCACAAGCTGACCGCCTGCCTTGCCCCCTTCCGGGCCGATATCAATCACCCAGTCGGCACACTTGATGACGTCGAGGTTATGCTCGATCACCACCACGCTGTTGCCCGCCGATACGAGGCGTTGGATCACATCCAGAAGATGCGCGATGTCCTGGAAATGAAGACCTGTCGTGGGTTCATCCAGAACGTAAAGGGTGCGGCCGGTATCGCGCTTGGCGAGCTCACGGGCGAGCTTGATCCGCTGCGCTTCCCCGCCGGATAGCGTGGTCGCGGACTGACCGAGGGAGATATAGGAAAGACCGACCTCGATCAGCGTATCGAGCACCTGCACAATCTTGGGGTGATTGGCAAAGACATCGCGCGCCTCGCGGACGGAGAGTTTGAGGATGTCGGCAATGGAGTGACCCTTGTAAAGAATCTCGCAGGTCGTCGCATTGAAGCGCGAGCCCTTGCAGGCTTCGCAGGGAACAAACACATCGGCGAGAAAGTGCATCTCGACCTTGATAAAGCCATCACCCTGGCAAGGCTCGCAGCGTCCGCCTTTGACGTTGAAGGAAAAACGACCCTTGGTGTAGCCGCGCATCTGCGATTCGGGCAGCATCGCATAAAAATCACGAATCAGATCGAAGACCTTGGTATAGGTCGCCGGGTTGCTGCGCGGAGTTCGACCGATCGGCTTTTGATCGATGTTGATGACCTTATCAATATGCTCCAGGCCGCGTATTTTTTTGTGACGGCCGACTTCCACATCCGCATCATGCAGTTTTTTAGCGAGAGCCGGATAAAGGATGTGATTGATCAAAGTGGACTTGCCCGCGCCTGAGACGCCGGTGACCGCAGTCAGAAGTCCGATCGGAATGCTGACATCAATATTCTGCAGGTTATTTTCCTGCGCGCCCTCGATCACGATGCTGCGCTTCTCATCCCGCGGCCGTCTTTGGGCGGGGGCTTCAATTTTTCGTTTGCCGCTCAGGTACTGGCCAGTCAGCGACTTGCTTTCATTCAGGACTGCTTTCAATGGTCCGCTGGCCACGATATGGCCGCCTTCAGTTCCGGCGCCTGGTCCGAAATCCACGATCCAATCGGCGGCCTCGATCGTTTCCTGATCATGCTCGACCACGATCAGCGAGTTCCCGAGGTCACGCAGATGCATCAGGGTGCTCAGAAGTTTCTGGTTATCCCTTTGATGCAGACCGATGGAGGGTTCGTCCAGGATGTAAAGAACGCCCGTCAGTTCCGAACCGATCTGGGAGGCGAGACGAATACGCTGGGCCTCGCCACCGGACAGCGTGGGGCCTTTGCGATCCAGGCTTAAATACCCAAGGCCGACGTTGACCAAAAAGCTGAGACGGGCCTGGATTTCCTTCAAAAGTTCCTTGGCAATCATCCGCTGACTGTCGCCGAGCTGCAGCTTCTGCATGAACGCGCGGCAGTCTTCAATCGACATCTGGCAGAGTTCGATGATGGATTTTTCATTCACATAGACGGCCAGCACTTCCGGCTTCAGACGGCGTCCCTCACAGCTTTCACAGGCCTGCGAGGACATGAATTTGCCGTACCACTCCTTCATGCTCTCCGACTGCGTGCTCAGATAGCGCCGCATCATGCTCTTCAGGATGCCTTCATATTCCGTTTCCCAGGTGCCTTCACTGCGCGCGCCCTTCCATTTGACGGAAAGCGACTTGCCGGGTTCGCCGTGCAGGATAAGATTCTGATGTTTCTTGCTGAGCTTCTGCCAGGGCTTGTCAAAATCGATGCCCCACTGTTTTTTCATGGCATTGAAGCGTTCCTTGCTCCAGCCGCCTTCCTTGCCGTCGCCATTTTTGAAGTAGGAGGCCCAGGGCACGATCGCACCCTCACGAATCGAAAGCGAAGGATCCGGAATCACTTTTTCCGCATCCATGGCGACGACAGTGCCGAGGCCATTGCAGGTCGTACACATGCCGGCCGGCGCGTTGAAGGAAAAGAGCGGCGGATCCAGTTCGGGGTAGGCGATGCCGCAGCAGCTGCGCTCTTCACTCATGCGCAGATCGGTGCCGCCTTCAGAATGGACGATGATTTTTCCCTGGCCGCGCTTCAGAGCCTGTTCGACGGAATCAGTCAGGCGCTGCCGGAAACTCGAACCCGCTTTGATGATCAGACGATCCACGACGGCTTCGATGCTGTGCTTTTTATGCTTCGCGAGGTCCTGTACATCGGTGATGCTGACCACCGAACCGTTGACGCGCACGCGTTCGTAGCCCTGGGATTGCAGGACTTCGAGTACATCCTTATGCGTTCCCTTGCGATGCTCGATCAAAGGCGCAAGGATCAGAATCTTCGTGCCTTCCGGCATATCCTGAATCTGCTGGACCATGCTGGCGGCATCACCGCGTCCCACTTTCTTGCCACATTTGTAGCAGTGCTGAACACCCACGCGCGCATAGAGCACCCGCAGATAGTCATAGACTTCGGTGATGGTGCCCACGGTCGAGCGCGGGTTTTTACTGGCGGATTTTTGTTCGATGGAAATGGTCGGCGCGAGCCCGCGGATGGATTCATATTTCGGCTTGTCCATCTGCCCCAGGAATTGCCTGGCGTAGGAGGACAGGGATTCGACATAACGCCTTTGCCCTTCGGCGAAGATGGTATCAAAGGCCAGACTGGATTTGCCCGAACCGGACACGCCGGTGAAGACCACCAGTTTTTTCTTCGGCACACTTACGGAGACATGTTTGAGATTGTGCTCTTCCGCGCCGCGGACAACAAGTTCATCACTTTCAAGTGCCGCTGATGCGACATAGTGAGGCTGGACGGAGGTCATGAGTAGATCCTTTATCGAAATACGGGTCAACCATACTTTTGTACAAACAAAAAATCCAGCAGGTTTTCGTTGGACTTTCCTGGACGGGGACGCTAATTCATGGCAGCTATGGCCCACTTCCTCCGCCTGCCTTTGGGAGACCTCTTGACATGTATTATCTGATGCAACTGCTTTCCCGAACGCTCGGCCTTTTGTCCCCAAAATCCCTGGAACGATTGGCTGCGACTTTGACGTTTATCGTGTTCGATCTGTTTCGCCTGCGTCGCGCTCTGATGCTGAAGAATCTGGATCGTGCCTTCGGAACCAGCAAAACGCCTGCGGAAAAGCTGACGATCGCCCGTGCGGCTGTCTTTAACTTCGTTCAGACCCTGCTCGAGACACTGGCCTCCTCACGTCATCCTTTGGCGCGTGATGTCGAGGTCCGCGGCGGGGAACACCTCAAGGCGGCTCTGGCCAAAGGTCAGGGCGTCTATGTGCTCTGCTTTCATATGGGCAACTGGGAGGCCATGGCGGCCAAGGTTTCCCGCGAGTTCGCGCCGGTCTATGCGGTGATGAAGACGATCGGTTCGGCCGGTATGAATCGCTTCGTCGAGGAACTGCGGACGGCCAATGGCCTTTATTGGATCAAGCGCGAGAAGAAAGGCGATGGCTTTCGCGGCATCCGTGATGTGCTGAATCGCGGGGAAATCGTGGGATTCATCATCGACCAGGCAAGGCCCGGCGAGCCGCGTTTGCCGTTCTTCGGACATCCGGCGAAGACCAATACCAGCTTTGCGGCCATCTGGCGTCGCATGCCTGCGCCTATCGTCCCCGTGCATATTCATCGCCTGGGTTTTGGCCGTCATGTCGTAAGCTGTGAGCCGGAACTGCAGCTGGTTCATAACAAAGGCCAGGTGTCCGAGGATATTCTGCAGAATTCCCAGCTTTTCAACGATGTCGTCGAAGGCATCGTCCGTCAGCACCCCGAACATTACTTCTGGTTCCATAATCGCTGGAAGTAAAGCGGGGCAAAGTCGGGACAGGATCAGTCGATCCGCTTATGGAACGCCGTATTTTGCATTACTTGTAATAATGTAAGACAAGCCCCCGATTCCCTAGGCGAAAAGGACTATTATTCAGATAAATTCAAGGAAATCCGATGAGTCCCATGAGCATTCACTCATGGAGTCATTATGCAAACCTGGCCGAAAAGGCTTTTATTCAGCCTTGTCCTGTTCAGTGGTCTTTGCGCCTGCCAGGAGCCTCTGCCGGATCAAACCGAGGAATCCGGAGCGGCCCGTGACCTTCAGGTGCAGTCCACTGCGAACGAGCCCTCATCCTTTTTGATGGCGGTGAAGCTGGCCAACGTTCCGAAGGATCAGCTCGATCAGAAGTTCGCGGCGCTGGGCGTCAAAGCGCGAACCGGCGTCGATATCTATCGCCTCTATTATCGCACGACGGATATGAACAACAATCCCGTGAAGGCCACAGGCCTTGTGATCGTGCCGATGATTCGAATCCCGGTTTTCCCGTGGATCAGCCTGCAGCACGTGACCATCACGGGTGAAGCGCAGGCGCCGAGCAATAAGCCGGAGGAAGGGATCTTTGAGGCATCCCAGGGTTTTATCACCGTGATCGCCGATCAGATCGGCTACGGCGGCAGCACTGGAATTCTGCATCCCTATCTCTTTAAAAATGCCTATCCCAAAGCTCTGATCGAGATGCTGCGCGCGTCCAAGACATTCATCGCGGCCAACGGTTTGAAGGTCGGGCCTCTCTTCCTGCGCGGTTATTCGGAAGGCGCTTATGCGACGATAGCCCTGCAAAAAGCGATAGAAACGCAGTATTCGACCGAGTTCCAGGTCGTCGCGTCGGCAGCCGGTGCGGGGCCTTATGAGCTGGAGCAGACCGCAATGAAAGCTCTGACTCTGCCCGCGGTCAATCCTGTGAACCTTTCTTTCCTGACTCTTTCGTATGCCCAGTATCTGGCGCCCGAAATTGATCTGAACAAGGTCTTCGCGATCGATCCCAATGAGGTGAAGAAGACTTTGAACGGCAGCAAGACCTATGAAGAGGCCTTGAAAGTTTTGCCGTCCGCACCGTCCGCTCTTTTCAAAGCGGAGTTCATCGCGGACTTCATCCTGCCGCAGCCGACGACTGTGGAAGCGCAGACTCTGCGTCGTCTTTTAGGCGAAAACGCACACTTCAAGGACGGCTGGATTCCGAAGGCCCAGACCCGTTTCTATCACTGCCGTGACGATGAGGCGGTTCCTGTTCAGGCGACGGATTATGCCTTGGCCGCGATCCAGGCCCTGGCTCCGAATGCGCCGGTCAGCAAAGTTATCCTGGACAGCCCTGATGCCACCAAACCTTATCAGCACGGGACCTGCCCGCTTTATTACGCGCCGATCAGCTGGTTTGGTGAGATCCTGGCCGCGCAGCCTCTGTGATCAGTAGGTCCGTTCCAGAAGTTTTCCAGCCAGAAGGCGCAGGGTTGCGCCTTTGTCGCCGAAGGGCATGAGGTCCTGCATGGCCTCGTCCGTTAAGCGCGTGGCGCGTTCTCTCGCTTCACCCTGGGGCATCAAACTCAAATAGGTGAGCTTGCCGGATTCGGCATCCTTGCCCTGCGATTTGCCTGTGGCCGCGCTATTATCCAAAAGATCATCGACGATTTGAAAGGCAAGGCCCAGTTTGAAGCCAAAGGCTTTCAAATGAGCGGCCGTCTTCGTATCCGCGCCGCCTGCCAGAGCCCCGAGGGCGCAGGCCGCAGCAATCAGAGCGCCGGTTTTATTGTGATGAATGGCATCCAGATCCTGCGCTGTGAACCCCGGCCGTCCGGTCCAATGCATATCCAGATCCTGACCATACACCATACCGCGACCGCCGGCGGCCTCGCTCAAGGTTTTGACGAGTTCCACCTGGATGGCTGCGGGCAGATGCGTCGACTGCAGAATCACCTGAAAGGAATCGGTGAGGAGCGCATCACCGACGAGCAGGGCTGTGGCTTCATCGAAAACCTTGTGCGTGGTCGCGCGGCCGCGACGCAGATCATCATCATCCATGCAGGGAAGATCATCATGGACGAGGCTGTAGGTGTGCACGAATTCAAGGGCCATGGCTGCGGGCAGGGCGTTTTGCCAATCCGAGCCGACGGCTTCGGCGGCGGCCATGGCGAGAAGCGGACGAATGCGCTTGCCCTGTCCCGCCAATGCATAGCGGCAGGCTGCATGCAGCCTTGTGGATTCGGGATAAAGACGATCCTGCACGTGAAGCCATTCCGCTTCGAAACGCTCCAGCCAGGGGGATAACTCCATGATACTCACCATAACCGACCTCCTGATCGGGGCATTAGATCAAAACCCGCGGACGCTGTCCAGTGCGCCCCCTTTTTGTATACCCATATGTCAGATACCCCGTATAAGGAACCGGAAAAGGTCTTTTAACTAACTGAAATCAATGAGTTAATTTTCATTGGAGGATGATTCGGGCCGGGGCCTCGATAAGTATTAAGTTTCATGTTTGGAATTCCGACCAAGCACTAACGGTTTCTCCAAGAGGCGTTCGATGCATAGAGTTTTCCAGCTGCTTTGTTTGGCTCTCCTGGCCCTGAGCGGGCTTGCGCGCGCCGAAGAACGCATGCTGATTTTGGAAGCAGACCAGGGCCGCTACATGGTGGGCCCCTATGCCGACGTTTTCGAAGACAAAAGCCGCAAGATGACCTTCGAGAAAGCCCAGCGCTTTTTCCAAAAAGGCCGCTTCAAACCCGAAGTTCAGAATCTTCCCAACTACGGCTTCACCGGGCGCGCCTACTGGTTTCGCCTGAAGGTCATGGCCAAGGAAGGCGAGCGAGAGCCCTGGTTCTTGGGTCTTGAATACCCTTTGATTGACCGCATCGATCTCTATTTCCAGGACGACACTGGCGAGTGGCAGCATAAGGAATCAGGTGATCGCAGGGAATTCAAGAGCCGCGATCTGAAGAACCGCTTTTTCTATTTTGATATCCCCGTCCACAGGCCCGAGCCCACGGAAATTTATCTGAGACTGCAAACCGATGGGGCCTCGGAGTTTTTGCTCTACTTCAAAACCCTGCATGAGATCATGGCCGAAGACCACGAAAGCCAGTATGTGCAGGGTATTTACGTGGGGCTATTGGCGGTGATGATCGCCTATTATCTTCTGATGACCATCGGTGCCCGAAGCTTCGAAAACTTCTTTCTGACCTCGTTCCTCTTCGCGCTGCTCCTTTTCAAAATGGCGATGAACGGATTGGCGATTGAATATCTTTGGTCGGATTTCATCTGGTGGGCGAATGCTTCAGTGGCCTTCGCGGTGCCTTTCGTCTTCTTCACAGGGCTTTTGAATGCCTATAGCTTCCTGCCTGTGAAGAACTATAGGCGCCTTCAGATCACCTATATGGTCTTCATCGGTTTGACCGGTATCCAGTGCCTTGCCAGCTTCTTCCTGCCTTACATCGCGGTCAAAGGTTATGTGGTGACAGGTCTTGGCGCGACGCTCCTGATTTTTTCGAGCAGTATCTTCATGCAGGTGCGCGGCTATAAGCCCGCTCGCTTCTTCATGCTGGCCTGGAGCT